>NZ_JAEQCX010000214.1:0-3781 GCF_020738035.1 Microcoleus sp. PH2017_28_MFU_U_A | reverse complement strand
GCAGGACTGAAGTCCTCACTACAAACCTTATACAATCTGTTCGTAGTGAGGACTTTTGTTCTCGGAAAAAGCAGGACTGAAGTCCTCACTACAAACCTTGTAAAATCTGTTCGTAGTGAGGACTTTTGTTCTCGGAAAAAGCAGGACTGAAGTCCTCACTACAAACCTGTTTTTTAGCCCGTATTCCGCATCCCGGCGGCAATACCATTAATCGTCAGCAGAGCTCCCCGCAACAACTCACCCTTGCTGTAACGCGAGTGAATCACACCGGGTACTCCGCCAGTACCATGTTGCCGCAATCGCTTCAGCAGTGAAACCTGCAACAAACCCAAAGGCACAATTGTGGCATTTCGTAATTGCACAGAACGCTGAAGCGATGGATCTCCATCCAACAAACTCTGGTGTCCGGTAATAGTTAAAACCAAATTACGAATCAAGTAGAATTCGGCAGCAATTTGCTCGAATAAAGCCTTAAATCGCTCTCTGTCTGCCGGTAACGCCAACTCCCGCACGTAGTGTTCTGCAATCTGCAAATCCACCTTCGATAATGTCATTTCTACCTTGGAAATTACCATTCTAAAAAACGGCCATTTCAAGTAAAAATACTGCAAAAGTTTCATGTGTTCTTCCGGTTCTTCCAGCAAATACTCTTGTAAAGCTGTGCCGACACCATACCAAGAAGGCAGCAAAAAGCGGCTTTGAGTCCAGCTAAACACCCACGGAATTGCTCGCAAACCGCTGATGTCTTTCTTCCCGCCGCGACGGGCTGGGCGAGAACTAATTTGCAACTGACTGATTTCTTGAATCGGGGTAACGTGGTGGAAGAAATCTACTAAATCTGGCTGTTCGTAGATTAAATTACGGTAGTGCGATCGCGATTTCGCCGATAACTCTTCCATAATCTCGTTCCAAGAGTCGATGCCATCGAAACCTGTATGCAGCAAACTAGCTTGAATTACCGCCGCCGCCACGGTTTCTAAATTGTAAAGCGCCAACTCCGGCAAAGAATATTTAGAAGCCAAAACCTCGCCTTGTTCGGTAATCTTAATTCGCCCGCTGATACTCTTTCCGGGCTGAGCCAAAATCGCTTTGTAAGCAGGCCCGCCGCCTCGCCCTACCGAACCGCCACGGCCGTGAAAAATTCGCAATTCTACTTCGTGCTTTTCCGCAACCATTTGCAAAGCTTTTTGAGCTTTGTGAATTTCCCAATTGCTGCTGAGGAAACCCGAATCTTTATTACTGTCCGAATAGCCCAGCATCACTTCTTGCAATTTGATTTTTCGGATTGGACAGTCTAGATTTTGTTCGCTTGGTTTGGCTGTTTCTTGGGCGTATCCTCCGGCTAATAAAGCCCGATAAACTGGCAGTTCAAATGCCTCCTGCATTACTTTTGGCGCTTTTTTCAAGTCTTCCACTGTTTCAAACAATGGGACTACTTGAATGCTGCTAATTCCGGTCGCTGGATCGTAAAGTCCTGATTCTTTTGCTAGCAACAAAACCGCCAGCATATCGCTGAGGTCGTGGGTCATGCTGATGACGTAGGTTTCGCAAATTTCCGGGCCGAACTCCTGGTGCATTTGCCGCAATATGCGGAAGGTATTAATTGTCTCGCAAGTTTTGGGAGAAAATGGCAATTCTGCGGGAATTAATGGGCGGCGAGTTTGCAGTTCTGTTGCTAGCCATATCACTCGATCGCCTTCAGACATTTCATTGTAAAGCTTGGGCAAAATTTGCAAGTATTCAGCAATTTCGCTCAAAGCGTCGGAGTGTACTGTTGACTCTTGGCGGATATCTAGGTAAGCCAAATTAAATCCGTAGATTTCTACTTGGCAGAGCAGATTTTCCAAGTCCCGACAGCTTAAACCGGTTTCGATTAAATTGTGCTCGATGAGCTGCAATTCGGTCAAAAACTCGGTTCCCGATCGATAAAGGCCGCTCATTCCGGGATGTTCCGACAAGGCTTCGCGCTCCCGTTGTAACTCGTCTCCTTTGTAGAGGCGCCAGTTGCGATCGCGCGTATTTTCCAGTCGCTGGAGTACGTAGGCGAGTTTCAACCGATAGGGCTCTTGACGGTAGCGGATCGCCCACTGCTCGTAAACCTCGGGAAATTCTGATTTGTCGCGATCGAGCGATTCGAGCAATTCTGGCAATACGTCGCTCCAGTGCAGCGACAAACTCAAAAGTTCGTTCAACCGCTTCACCGCATTGATGTACTTGCACAGCACTAAATGGCGTTGATAGCAAGCAGTTTGCCAAGTAACTTTTGGGGTGACAGAAGGATTCCCGTCTCTGTCGGAGCCCACCCAAGAACCGAACTTGCAAAAATTGTAACTAGGTGGTTTCAGGTAAGGGAAAGAAGCGTGCAGCGCTTGCTTTAAGCGTTGGTATAGCTCGGGAATAGCATCAAACAGCACTTCGTCGAAGTAGTGCAGGGTGTATTCCACCTCGTCAAGTACAGTCGGTTTGAACTGGTGCAGTTCGTCAGTGCGCCACCAAAGGCGAATTTCTTCCATGAGTTGCTCTTGGAGAGCCGCAGCTTCCCAGGAAGACACCGGGTAGGGGCTTTCTGAGTCGGCCCCGAGTACCTGAAATTTCTCGTCAACTTGGTCTAGCTTTTGGAGAATCTTCGCCATCCGCCGCTGCTTGGTGCGGATCGTGTTGCGGACAATTTCCGTCGGGTGGGCGGTGAATACTAAGCGGATGTCTAACTGATCGATCAAGCGCTGGATTTGCTGGCTGGGTACGTTCAAGCGCAGTAGCATCGGGAACAGTTGGTGAAATGTTCCGGCGTCTTTGGCGATCGCCTCGCTGCTGTCTACCTTGCTCAGAGCTGTTTGGGCCGGGCCTTCCCTGTGCCGCGGGCGATCGGGCGCATCCGTTGCTTGTCCCGGCAGCTTAGCAAACATCCGCCCGCCAGCATCGTTACTGCCAGTGTAAGCTAGCTGTTGGTCTCGTTGTTCGTAGTGCTGTTCGACAATGTTGATTAACTGAAAATATAGTGCAAAAGCACGAGCGGCGCGGATGGCGGCGTTGAGATCGAGCTTTTCGATTAGCTGTAGGACATTCGACTCGCGAAAGTGAGTGGCTTGTCCCTCGGCCGAATTGACCGATCGCATTTGTTGGAGCAAATCCACCAATTCCTGCCCGCACTCCTGTCGCAGCACCGATTCCCACAAGTCCTCTACTACTTTGAGGCGATTGCGTAGAAACAGGTCTGATTTTGAGTAAGGGGCAGAATGGGGAATAGATGGTGTATCAATAGCCTGTTCTGAAGACTGGAGGACTGAACTCATCGGGCTGTTCCTCAAATAGCTGCGGGTGTCTAGAAAATTGTATTGTTTAGTTTCACCTAAAACATTTTTATTTGCAGTCAAATTTGAGACATCTGATACAATTTGCGATTTGTGCTTGCGGATGACTCATGACGATCGTGCTTTGGAGCTCGGGGTCTCCCTTTCCTGGTGTTTTAAACTTCCCCGACCTGCTTGCGCGATCGGTCGGGGATTTCAGTAGCCCTAGAACGTGTTGCTCCAATGAGCAAGCAAGTCCTGAGCCTCCAGGCTGGTCTAAAAGCAGCCCCAATACAGAAATATTCTTAGCTCCATTCTCATCAGCATCACCAACCCAGCCACAATGACCACACCTAAACTTCTTGCCACTTCTGTATGATTCACCTCTAACGGGGTTAGGAACTGTAACTTAATTTATGGACAAAGCTACCCATCCTTGACTATTTGGGTAGCTTTTTGAGCAAATTGTGGCCGCACGAGACTATTTGCCC
>NZ_JAEQCX010000213.1:0-5095 GCF_020738035.1 Microcoleus sp. PH2017_28_MFU_U_A | reverse complement strand
TAAGGAATGAAAATTTAATAACATCAGCGATGTATAATAAATAAATGAGTGAATATGAATAGGTTAATGTTTCGGTATGGATGTCAAATATTATACCTACTTGGTTATTCTTATGTCGCCCATGATTTGTTGATTTGAATCATTTATCCTAACATAATTTATGTATTACTCAGACGAAATTACTGCTTTAATGCTCCAACATCATCAGTCTTTATCTGAAAAAGACAAAAGAAGATATGCAGCGATAGAAGCCGTAAAACTTGGTCGTGGTGGAATCATTTACATAGCCCGAGTTTTGGGAGTAGATAGGAATACAATAGCCAAGGGAATTAAGGAGTTAAAAAATAAATCAGAACCCACCTTGAATCAACAAAGAATTCGCCGAAGAGGTGGAGGAAGAAAAACTAGGGATTCTCAGATAGCTGATTTAAATGAGCGTTTTTTAGAAGTCTTAAAAAACCACACAGCCGGAGATCCAATGTCCGAAAAAATTAAATGGACAAATCTTACTCATCAACAAATAGTTGAAGGCCTAAAGGCTCAGGAAACAATAGTCAGCACAACGGTTGTCAAAAAACTCTTAAAAAAACATGGATATGTGAAACGCAAAGCCCAAAAACAACAAACAACCGGAGTCACAAAAAATCGTAATGAACAATTTGAGAATCTTGCCAGAATAACCGCTCAGTATGAGTTGCGGGGTAATCCAATTGTTAGTATGGACACAAAAAAGAAGGAATTTATTGGAAATCTATATCGAGCAGGCAGTCTATATACTACCGAAGTTATTACGACATTTGACCATGATTTCTTTAGTTTAGCTGAGGGAAAAGTAGTGCCTCATGGAATTTACGATCCGCAACAAAACCGAGGATATTTAAACTTGGGAATCAGTAAAGACACGAGTGAATTTGCTTGTGAATCGATTAAATTATGGTGGATAAATTACGGAAAATTTATCTATCCTCAAGCCGATTCAATCTTAATAAAATGCGATGGAGGTGGCAGTAACAATTCTAATCATCACATATTTAAATCAGATTTACAAAAGTTAGTTGACGAGCTAGGAATAGAAATTAGGATCGCACACTATCCTCCCTATACATCGAAATATAATCCGATCGAACATCGCTTGTTTCCTCACGTAACCAGAGCCTGTCAAGGAGTGATTTTTACGAATCTTGAGTTAGTGAAAGAACTCATGGCAAAAACTCATACTAAAACCGGGCTTTCTGTGGTGGTAAATGTGCTTGATAAAATCTATGAAACTGGTCGAAAAGTAGCTAATGACAATGAAAATTATTTTTGATGAATATCTGCCAAAATGGAATTATCGTGCAGTGCCGACTATTTAACAGACGCTAAAGTTATTAAATTTTCATTCCTAACTGCCCGCCCTGCGCCTGCAATTGGAGTGGTGTTTTCTCCGGGGGCTAGCGGCAAATCGTAGCGGTGGGAAGTGGTGTTGCCGAATACGTCCGTTACCGATTTTACCCGTCCCAAAGCATCGTAAATAATCGATTGGTTGTTACCCTGACTGGTTCTGGCAGCGGTGATGCGACCTTCGCTATCGTAGTCGTATTCCATCCTCAAGGTATGGCTTTGACCGTTGAGGGTAAAAGTGGTCGTAGCAAATTCTATTCTGCCGTTAGGATTGTAATCGAAATCAACCTGATTGCCGCGACTGTCGATCGTGCGTTTGATGTTGCCCGCTGCATCGTATTGAAAGCTGTTAACTTGACCGTCGGGTGCGGTTTGAGTTAGCAGTTGGCCGCGCGCGTTGTAGGTATAAGTTGTTTTTAAGCCGTCGGTATCGGTACTCTCAATTAAGTTGCCGCGACTGTCGTATTTAGCTGCGGTTTTCAAACCTGTGGGCGAGACGATTGAAGTGGCGCGACCTTGGCTGTCGTAAGTCATCCGAGTGATGAAACCACCTTCATCTTCAATTGTCAGGAGATTTCTGCGATTGTCGTAGGTGAATTTAGTTGTAACTCCATCGCCATCGGTTTCAGTCAGTAGATTGTTGTCAGCATCAAAAGTCCTGTCAATCCGCTTCCCTAACGGGTCAATCTCAGTCAAAACGTTCCCGCGACTGTCGTAAACGTAAGTGGTTTCCTTCCCAAAAACATCCTTAACCTTCTGAATCGAATTATTCGGATCGTAAATCAACTCCACCGCCGAACCATTCGCATCAACCATCTGTTTCAACCGACCTTTCTCATCATACTCAGTCTTCACCCCACTCCTTCCCAAGGGGTCAATAACCTCAGTTAAAAAGTGCGGCCTGTCTGCATCTTCATACTTAAACTGAGTCCGATTATTCTCCCTATCCTTAACAGCAATCAAATCCCCTTTCGCATCATATTCATACTTAACCTTTTTCCCATCCGGGTCAACAACACCAACAATCCTCCCCTGAACATCCCTCTCAAAAACCACCGACTTACCAGTCGAACTCACAATCCCCGCATCGCTAAAACTCAACTTATTCCCATTACTATCAGTAGCCGTCAGCAAATCCCCAGACTTCGCATCAATCTCGTAAACCAATCCCTCCTGCGTCGTCAGTATATAAACACCACCAAAGGCAGGATTTTCAGGATTGAAGGGCTGTGCGTTCACCCCGTAATACCCGTTCTCATTCCTGACCAAATTCGCATCCTTCACCGTCAAAGTCATCGTCGAACCCTTCTGAGACTCAAACGCAGGTTTGTACATCGCAGCCCCCGGCCCCATCGCCCCCAAATACTGATTCAAATGGTGCGGAGTCGGCTTAAAAGTAAAGGTTTCCCGCTTACCTCCGGGTAACGTAATAAACACCTTAGTCTTACTGTCAAACGGTACGGTATTGATTCCCAACTCCTCATAAGTCGGGTCTGGTTTTAGCGAAGTCTTCAAATCAGTATCCCGGAACTCCATCCGCCAGCCGTAGCCGAAATCATCTGTGGCATTAGCATTCAAAGAATCGTAAGTTCGAGTCACGCTAATCGGAATTCCAGCAACAGGAACAGATAAATCAGTAAAGGATAACCGGAAATTACCCAACTTCAAATCACCCGCAACATTCACGGTTCTTTCAGTAGTAGAACCGTTACCGTTAGCATCGAATGCAGTGAATTTCAGAACGTAAGCGCCGTTAGCTAAAACAGTCGGGTCGAATGTCGCAATCGTGCCGTTAGTGACAGCAGTCGTTCCCCGATGAACTTCCTTAAATTGACTGCTACCAACCGGGGCTACTGACAAAATATAGTAATCTAAATTGCTGTCAGTTATCGTACCTCGAATTACCAGAGGTGCAGAAACATCAACATCATCCGCTAAATTGATGTTGATAATTGGTGCGTTGACATCGGTGGGGTCAATTGCTGCTACTGTTTGAGTTGCGGTTCCGGCATTTCCAGCCGTATCTTTAGCTAGAGAAAAAAATTAAGGTTGTTTAATAATTACTCGCCTTATTTCTTTTCTAGAGGAGTTCTTCTACAGGAGCGTCGTACTCACAGTCGGGGTTGTATTTTTTGCGGATGGATTCTGCTGCTGGGTAATTCATTCCGAAACTTGTTATCTCTCGTCCTTCCACCTTGTAGTGATAGTAAGCACCTGTTTCATAGCACTCGGCAATGGTTGGCATCATGGAAGTAAGGCTGCTGTATTTTAACTTAGGTCTAAAATCATCCCAATCTCCATAGTCAAAGCAAAACACGGGAGATACTTGTTTTTTTTGTTCGCCGATGATAAAATAATCTTGCTTATCATGGCCAAAAAGAGAAAACCATTGTGGGTTTCTGAGGCTTTCAGAAGAACTATTATTAGCGAATGCTACGCATTCTTCAGAGTAATTTATCGAATCAAAGTAGTTTTTGATGAGAAAATCTAAGTTATAAGAATCATGCCCTCCCCAACCTTGGCTCCATCCTTGTGCCCTCTGTATAAACCCGTTTCTCCATTGGTAAAGTTCATAAACTTCTTGAGGTAAACGAAATGGTAATAATCTCACCTTTTCTTCGATTTCTGATAAACTTAGTTCGGCTTGCCAGATAGTAGCTATTTGTGGGTCATGTTTTTGCATCCATTTTAAAATTCTTTCCAAAGCATTTGTTAATTCTTCCACGATTTTACATCCTTGTTAGATGAGACAAGAAAAAGAAATTCCGGCTTACTATCTACTACCGATCATGCCATCTCGGTCGATCCAGTATGAATTTATCCGTTGTTCTGGGAGAGTAATAACACCAAACGAATCCGCAAGACGGACATTTGCTTCTCTGTAAATCTCTCTCATTAGCTTTCCTTTTCTCAATCTCTGTTAAAATATCTCCAATCATCCATCTGTTCGGGATTGTACTTTTGGAAAATTTTCTCAGCTTTTTCTGAATTGTCATCGTCCTCTACATAAGAATAACCAGATTCTTCATCAAAATACATATAATAAGCCCCCGTTTCATAACATTCCCAAGTGCTTAATATTAAGCTAGTTAAGCTAGCAGCATACATTCTAGGAGCTTCTCCGACATATACGCACCAAACTGGAGATTTGTTTGCTGAATCGCAAATGACATAATAGAAATTTTTCCCGTCTCCATGAAAAAGAGGAAGTATATGGCTAGAAGAAGAAATCTTGTTTCCTCTCATCCATTCGCCATAGCAAGTGTTTTCAATAGCTTTCTCCAAGGGTTCTAAAAATAAAGAAGGTGTTAGCGCAATCTGTCCATTGCAGTAGTGGTAAATTTCTCCTACTTCCCACGGAAGAATTAAGGGAAGAGATTGTTCAATTTCTTGCTCGGTCAAATTTGTAGTATGAAAAAGCAAGGGAAGATTTTGAGTTATTTTTTTAATTTCTTGGTCGGTCAAACCCGAACGTAACTCAGCAATTGATTCAGGGTCATTAACTTGCAGCCAGTTAACAATTTTTTTCAAAGTTGGTGTGAGTATAGACATATTTGATGGAATCCTTAGCTAAATAAACTATTTATTTTACGCTAGCCCAAAATGAACTAGGTAGGGCTTGCTGAATAATTGATTGCCAACCAAGAGCAGGAGCGATCAATATATTCAAGCTTGGTTAAAGATAAGTTTTTTCTGTATCGAGTCGCCCGAA
>NZ_JAEQCX010000077.1:0-48880 GCF_020738035.1 Microcoleus sp. PH2017_28_MFU_U_A | reverse complement strand
GATTCTAATAATAATTTTTTGTACGGCACTATACTTGATTTACTTTTTTATACATCATACTTAGTGTACCACTTGTTCGACCTTAAGTAAACCGTATTGAATTATGAGCAATTATCATCAGACAAGATTTGTTCCATAGGCTCGGGAGCGGTGGAATCGGCTGTCAAACAAATAGATAGAAGGTTGAAAATTTCGGGAGCTCAATGGTTGAAAAAAATGTCATAACAAGATGCTAAAACTTCGTTGTGCTTACCTCAACGATCTCTTGGCTATTTGAGGCTTTTTCAAAACCGGGATGCTCCCAAGCATGACCGCAGTGAATATAAGATTATAACTAATAACTTATATGCGGTCATGCTTCGCCCTCTTCAAAAACCAGATGCACCCGAAAAAGCGACAATTTTACAGATCCGCACCTTACACATGAGACTAAAGTGTCTCACTCCGCGCAACAATTGTCGTGTAGCAAGAGTTTTTATAAATAATATTAGATAGAGTTGAGAATATAAGTATTGTTAGACTCAAGTATTCAACGGGATAGTTTGTATGGATAATCTCTCCGAGCTTCTC
Source organism: Microcoleus sp. PH2017_28_MFU_U_A (assembly GCF_020738035.1). Taxonomy (NCBI): domain Bacteria; kingdom Bacillati; phylum Cyanobacteriota; class Cyanophyceae; order Oscillatoriales; family Microcoleaceae; genus Microcoleus; species Microcoleus sp. PH2017_28_MFU_U_A. Next base: position 48,310 of record NZ_JAEQCX010000077.1, on the reverse strand, counting down.
AAAAAAATCAAGAATAAACCTTCAGTCTATTTGGGCAAGGTGTCAATTAGTTGTCTTCAGGCTTTCTTGTCGGGATACAATGTGGCACAGTATCAGCTTGGCGTACCTCTAAAAGAAGAAAACGCTCTAGATGGCTTTCAAGAATGGATACAGAAAAAATTCAATATTGATTCATCTCAATCATGGGCGAATATAATTCTCTTTTTTTCTCAGGATGAGAAAGATGCTTTAAATAGTTTTTTTGAACTATTTGAAGAGTTTTGTCAAAGTAAGAAGGTTGTCGAATCGGGGAAGGTGCACCGACAAGCAACCTACAGAGATTTGAAATAAATTCATAACCGCAGACATCCGCGCTCATCCGCGTGCATCTGCGGTTAAAAATTCCCAAATCTAAGCCATCACCATGCCGCCATCGACATTAAAAACTTGCCCGGTAATATAAGCCGCCGCCGCATCCGCCGCCAAAAACTTCACCATCCCCGCAACTTCCTCAACTTCGCCGTATCTTCCCAGCGGAATGTACTTTAAAATCTCGTCAGATTTGACATCCTTTGTCATATCTGTGGTGATAAAACCCGGTGCAACTGCATTCACAGTAATCGCGCGACTTGCCAATTCTTTCGCCACAGTTTTAGTAAATCCAATGACTCCAGCTTTCGCCGCACTGTAATTAGCTTGTCCGGGATTTCCCATTTGGCCGGCAACCGAAGCAATATTAATAATTCGGCCGCTGCGCTGTTTCAACATGATTTTGCTGACAGCTTTTGTACACAAAAATACGCCGGTGAGATTCAAATCAATCACTGCTTGCCAATCTTCTAGCTTCATCCGCAGCAGCAAAGTATCGCGGGTGATGCCGGCATTGTTCACCAAAATGTCAATTCGTCCCCATTTTTCCATGACATTACTGATGAGTGCATCCACTTGGTCAGTTTTGGAGACATCTGCTGCAAGGGCCACAGCTTCTCCGCCCGCTGCAATAATTTCTGCTACCGCCTCATCAGCCGCAGCGCTTGAACTGGCATAGTTCACGGCGACTTTAGCGCCTTCTGCTGCGAATGCTAAAGCGCAAGCCCGCCCAATTCCCCGCGACGCACCGGTGACAACGGCAACTTGTCCCTGCAATCGCTGATATGTCTCTGGCAATAATTCCATAATTCTGTCCTCAAAATCTATGCTCACAGAATTCTGCCTTAAAATCGATCCAGAACCAAAAAAATTTATACTGACTTATTGAGTTCAGTTGTCACAATTCCCTACTCGTTAAGCCTTCGGGTATAATGGGCGTCCCTTTACCACATTTTTAAGATGGCAGTTCAAAAACAGTTCAACAGTTTTGAAGAGTTACTATCGAGCTCTGATTTGCCTGTACTGGTAGATTTTTATGCTACTTGGTGCGGGCCTTGTCAGATGATGGTGCCGATTTTGGAGCAGGTGAGCGGTCAGACGAAAGATAAGCTCATGGTTGTTAAGATTGATACGGATAAGTACGAGCAGTTGGCGTCGCAGTTTCACATTTATGCTTTGCCGACTTTGGTGCTGTTCAAAAATGGTGTTGAGGTCGATCGCATTGAGGGAGTATTGCAACCGGCGCAGTTGATCGATCGACTGCAACCTCATTTGTAACCACCGCCGATTATCTCACAGGCTTGGTGCGTCAGCCAATATCTGATACATTATCAACAAAATTGTCGTAGCTGACGCACCCTACCTATGAAAACTCCCAGTCACGCGATTATCAATCTAGCTATTCTGGGTAAACCGCAACAGCCGCAATTTAATCTGATTATTGCGATCGGCGGAATCTTACCCGATATCCCGATATTTTTATTTTACTTTTGGGCGAAGTACATTGCTCGCTTGCCGGAAGCTACAATTTGGTCAAAAGCATATTACGAGCCTGTTGTCCAGAATATTGTGGCTTTGTTTCATTCTATCCCCCTAGCTGCGATCGGCTGGGTAATTGCTTATTATTTTGGCTGGCAAAGCGTGCAAATTTTGTTTCTGAGCATGATTCTGCACTCTTTGGGAGATTTGCCAGTGCATAATGACGACGCTCACCGACACTTTTTCCCGTTCAGTAATTACCGTTTTATCAGCCCGCTTTCTTATTGGGATAGAAATCACTACGGCTCGATCGTTTCTTTTGTTGAAATGTTGCTAGTGTTGCTGTCATCCTATCATGTTTTTGGTTTGATTAACTCTTATGTTGGCAAGGGATTGTTGATTTTAGTTAATTGTTTTTATTTAATTGGATATGTGTTGTTTTACGTGCGGTCTATAATTAAAATTAGTTTTCTGTAGTGTGGAATTATATCCTGAAATTCAAAGGTTCTGCTGTACCTCATCAAGCGTGAGAAGCGCTAGAGATTTATAGTGCTATTTTATGAAGTCGATCTAATACAAACCGTTATTGCACTCGATCGAACGCGATATCAAATCCAGAAAGAGGCGATCTGGAATGTCTAGTTAGGGCTTGCTGAATAATCGATCGCAAACCAATACCAGGAGCGATCGATCTATTCTGATTCTTCGCGTTTGCGTTTTTCAATTTCTGCGATCGGCAACAATAAATTCTCCTCAATTTCTTCTCGCACACTACGGCTAACGTAGCAATCGCTATTGAGGCAATCTAGTAAAAAATTATTAGCATCATAGTATTCTTTAATCATTTCAATCTGCTGTTCGCTGAACTGCCAATCACAACCTAATCCACGATATTTAATCATTATTTTTCTTAGCTGCTCAGTCCAAGTCGATTGTACACTTGTCCAAATTTTCTGAAATTTTTGTTCGTTTTTTTTAGGATCTGGGAAATCAGGCAGATATTTTATAAGTGCTTCCATGTCATTTTTTAATGAATAGCTGAGCTGGTAGTGCTGAACTATATCATTTACAAGATCGGCGAGCGCATTTTTCGGTGAGAACCAACAGCAGTTACTAAAACTAAATAGTCGATATAATGCTACATCGAAGTCTAAACTAAAAATACCTTCCATTCCATCACGCGAAATTCTAAATTTATCCATTAAATCTATAGGTTCATCTTCATAAAAAATATGCAATCCGTAAACACATTCAAGACTAAAGTAAAAAACTCTGAGAGCAACAGGCTGATAAAAATCATCGTTGATTTTTAAAGATTTTAAATATACCCAATACAGAAAGTTTTGCAAGGCAATATCGACAGACATTATAGAATCGACTTTTCTCTTCATCAACAACAGAAATGTAGTTGATTCTGCAAGCATTTCAATAGTTAACAAAAAAACTTCACGCCAGCGAACTTCTGTCAAACGTTCTACTAATTTATTCAGTATTGGATCGTCTATTGATGAAAAATTGCATTGAGCAACAATATATTTTGCAGTAAAGTATTCATGGAACGTTAGGTGCGAGAAGGAATAGATGCTACGGGCGCGTTCCACAAATAAGCCATGCTGTGCCTCAATAGATTTTAGGACAACTTCACTGTCTAGATCGAGGGTTTGCTCATCAGTGCTAGCTCCGGGTAGGTTTTCAATGAATTCGCGGATTTGAAGCTCAATACCTTTTTGCTTGAAGAAGTAATTTCCAGCTTCAAAAGTACGATAGGCAATCTGGCTGAGTAAGTCTTCTTTGCGTTTCAGGGACAACTTTTTGTAGACTTCATCGCGATCGATATTGCGTTTGATGTCCCATTTTTTTAGCAACACATCTACCCCGTTTTGATAGAGTTCGGCACGGTTGGCGGGAAAATCACCAGAATCTTCAAACACTAAGCAAAGCAGAGTAAGCAGCAATGGATTGCTTGCCAGTTCGTAGATAGGTGAGTTTTCTATCAGTTTTTGGATAAAGCGATCTGCTTTGACTGCATCCTGTTTGCAGTGAAACCATTTTTTGGAGAAGTCGGCAATCTGAACATCATCAAAATCGGCAACTTCAACTTCTGTAAACTGTTGGAAAGTGTATTCGCGAGCAGCGATGCGGCAGGTGATAACAAAGGCATTGCGGGAGTAGTTATCGGCGAATTGCTGAATTTGGCGCAGGACTCGCTTAGCATCAGTTTCGCGCACTTCATCTAATCCATCCAGGAAGATTAGAGTGCGTCCGTTTTCTAAGATTTGTTGAGTGGGTGTTGGAGTTTGTAAGGATGAAAAATTTTTGATTTCTGCGGGAGACGAAATTAATGAATTAATGTATGATATCAAGTCTGGTTGTCCATCAGCTTCAGCAAAATCTTTGAGAGTGATGAAAATAGGAACGCGATGAACTTGGAGTACGCTGCCAATACATTGAATTGCCAAATGCTTGAGGAAAGTAGTTTTTCCTGCACCTGGTTTTCCAAGGATCATCAGTTTGTTGTGTTTTTCAATAGCTTTTAATCCCGGAACACGCTGCTCTTTAACAGATCCAAGGCTAAAGCGATCGAACTCTTGTGGTGAAACTTGTTGTGGTAGTTGAGAAAGCTGTAGTCGTTTGCGTCCAGTAATTTTTTCTAGAATGTTGACGTGGGTATAAATGTCGTTAAGTCCGATTGGTTGGTTCATGTCTAACACGCGCATCGTGCCACAACGTTCTTGAATGATTGGACGAATGCGCTGGCGCATCTCTTCCACCAACTCATCAATCCCACTTACATTGTTGCTGAAACATAAAGTTTCAGAAAAGTTTGATTTCTGATATTCATTCAGTAGGAAATCGTGCAGTTTTCGGAGTTTACCCGGTCCTTTACCACCTATGCTGAACTTTCTATACACTCCGTTCATCCGGGTTCCAAATGCGGATTCCGAGATAAACATAGTTTCTGCAATCTCTAAATTACTTTCCTTGCCACTAAAACGTGCAACGAAAGCTTCCTCTTGTTCAGGAGAGAGGTCATACTTCTTAGCTAGTTTGGCAAGAAACTCACGCGGGAATGACTGCATTGATTGAAATTAAAGCTTTACAGCTATTCTAGCCACTACTTTGCGATTCTTGGAGACAAGTCAGTCAAAGTCAGCCAAAGTCAGCCTAATGTTTGGATGAAATCTCTCAAATCCTCTTGGGACAGTGGGTTTATGCAATTCACAAGAGGTCTAAGCGATGTCTGGCAACAACAAAAAGAAATGGCTTAAGGTAATCGAGTTTGCTATGGTAGGCATTGCTACTTGGCTCAATCCCCATGCAGGATTTTTGCTCTTTCTGCTCCGGTTTTGCTTTCAAATCCTGGCAGCGTTACAGAAAGATGAGCAGAGTGAAACAGACACAAGCAAACTAACAAGCCTGCACTTGCGCGATCGCAAGTAATACTAAGGGGGAGCGATCGCGTGCAGGTCGCTTCCTCATATTTCACTTACATTAAAATAGAAAAAGACATTTCAGATCGATTCAAGCGATATCTCGATCTTTAACAATTTCCCAATTTCTAATTGTTAACTGCGCCGAATATTAAAACAGCACCAATCTTCGCGCTTCCACAGAGTAGCGACAATCCAACCGTGTTGTTCGAGAGTGTCTGCAATTGGTTTGGCTTGTTCGAGTAAAATGCCGCTGAGAACTGCCCAAGTTGTGGGCTTGCTAATGGCGGTGAACTGCGGGATTAAATCAATGATTACTTCGGCTAAAATATTGCACATCAAACCGTCGATCGGGCCGCCCGTCATTTCGATCAGCCGATCGATACTTCCGAGTTCTGCCACCAACTGCTGCGGGTTAACGCGGTTGAGTTGTCGGTTGCTGATGGTCGATCGCACTGCCAAAGGATCTGTATCCAGAGCATAAACTTTTGTGGCGCCCAGCAACACCGCGCCGATCGACAAAATACCCGATCCGCAGCCGATATCAGCAACTACACATTCTTTGTCGTCAAAACCGAGGCGCATTTCCAGCGACTCCAGACAGAGTTGAGTCGTAGCGTGAGCACCCGTACCGAAAGCAACACCGGGATCTAAACGCAAGATTACGCGATCGGTATCAGTCGGTGGGGGAAGCCAAGCCGGATTAATTAAAAAGCGATCGCCCACTTCTTGAGGCTGCCACTGCTGCTTCCAAGTGCTCCCCCAGTCTTCATCTTCTATCAAATCCCACTGCATCGCAGGCAAGGGCAAACCCGCACACAAAGCATCTTGGCGCAGCCACAAAGACAGGGCCGCCAAATCCAACAATCCCGCTTGTTCCTCGGGCAAATAAGCCGACATCAGGCAGGAATTGCTTTTAATCTGAGTGGCAGTTCCCCGACAGTTAAACCGTTCCAGGCGCCAAAAGATGATATCTTCCAGCGCCGGATCGCAAAGAATTCTAATTTCCCACCAGCTATGTGCCATGACTATTTTAGATTTTAGATTTTAGATTTTAGATTCGCCCGTCAGGAACTGGATACTGGGAACTGAAGAGTGAGAAATGACGATTGACTAATAGAAAAATTCCAACTTTTTTGCCAATTAACAATGACCAATCACTTATTACCAATTATTCAGTCCTTGCATCCAAAATCTAAACCCCCCAAATCCTTCAAAGAGTTAGCGTCTAACGATTTTAGATTTTAGATTTTAGATTTTAGATTGTGGGAACCTAAAATCTAAAATCCTTCAAATAGTTACCGTTTAACGATTTTAGATTTTAGATTGTGGGAACCTAAACTCCAAAATCTTTCAAAGAGTTACCGTTTAACGATTTTAGATTTTAGATTGGGGAACCTGAAAAATCTAAAATCCTTTAAAGATTCACCGTGTAAGCATCCCGAATCCCAGGAACTTTCATAATTTCAGCCAATATACCCTCTGGTAGAGGGTCATCAAGGCTCAAAACCATCACTGCATCGCCTCGCACGATTTTACGGCCTACTTGCATACTGGCAATATTGACATTAAAACTGCCCAATTGGGAACCAATTTTTCCAATAATCCCCGGCATATCGCGGTGCAAGGTAAACAGCATATGGTGCGTCGGGCAAACGTTGACTGGGAAATCGTCAACGCTGGTAATCCGAATTTCGCTTTCGCCGAGGACTGCACCCGTGACTGTGTGTTCGCCGAGAGTTCCCTTAGCACAGAGGCGTAGAGAGCCTGTGTAGTCGCGAATTGAGGCGTCTCTGGTTTCCACGACGCGAATTCCGCGTTCTTTGGCTTCAATGCTGGCGTTGACGTAGTTAACGCGCTCTCGCAGGGCTTGGGAGAGCAGGCCTTTGAGGGAGGCGACGACTACGGGCTGGCTTTGGTTGCTGGCCAATTCGCCTTGGAGTTGGACGTTGAGGTAATCGACTCGGCCTCCGGCTAGCTGGCTGACGAGGTTGCCGAGGGTTTCGGCGAGTTGCAGGTAGGGTTTGAGTTTTTCGATCGAGTCTGGGTAAATTCCTGGGATGTTAACAGCCGATCGCGCCGGCAGTCCCAACAGCACATCACGAATTTGTTCGGCAACGTCGATCGCCACATTCACCTGAGCTTCAGCCGTAGAAGCTCCCAAGTGAGGCGTCAGCACGATGTTTTGGCCGACATTCCGCAACGGAGAATCAGCTTCCAGCGGCTCATGTTCGTAAACATCGATCGCTGCACCGGCGATCTGGCCTGATTTGATAGCTTCTGCCAGGGCTGCTTCGTCGATGATGCCACCTCTAGCGCAATTAATGATCCTGGCCGTGGGCTTCATCTTTGACAGCACATCAGCGTTAATTAAGTGCAGAGTTTCCGGCGTTTTGGGGATGTGCAGGGTGATGTAGTCGGATTCGCGCATCAACAGTTCGAGCTCTACCAAGCGGCAGCCCAACTGTTCGGCTCTTTCAGTAGAGATGAAGGGATCGTAAGCGAGCAGTTTCATGCCCATTGCTTTGGCTGCGGTGGCGAGGTGGGAGCCGATTTTGCCCAAACCGACGATACCGAGGGTTTTTTTGTAAACTTCTACGCCGATAAAGCGGTTGCGCTCCCATTTACCGCTTTTTACAGAGGCGTTGGCTTCGGGGATGTGGCGGGACATCGAGAGCATCATGGCGATCGCGTGTTCGGCTGCTGCGATCGTGTTGCCTTCGGGGGAGTTGACGACTACAATTCCTTTGCGGGTAGCGGCGGGTACATCGACATTATCTACGCCAACGCCCGCTCTACCGATGATTTTTAGTAGATTTCCGGCTTCAATGATTTCTTTGGTAACTTGGGTGCCAGAACGGATCATTAAAGCATCGTAATCTGGAATAATTCGCACGAGCTCTTCGGCTGAGAGTCCTGTGTTTACGTCAACTTGTGCGACTTGGGAGAGGATGTCAATTCCGGCTTGGTCGATCGGATCGGATACTAGAACTTTAGGCATAGCAAGCAATTGAGTGCAATAGTAAAAATAGCCCTGTTGGCGAGCTCAAAGTTGAGACTTATGACTTAGAGCAGAATCTAACAGCTCAGCTCAAGCTTGCCTTTGTGCAGTTTGAATTGTATCCGTATTCGGTCAAGGTCGGTCATTTTTGCGTGAAATATTTTACCTTTGCGGGCGATCGTCCTGGGCGATCGTCTTAAAAACGCCCAATTGCTTAGCTAGCAAGTCTTTTCAGGCTATAATAAATTCCGGGTATTGAAGCCTAACTATCAGGAATTATTGTCAAATGAATTATCTTATCGCCGTACTGCCCGATCGAATGCAAGCCGAAGCTGCCTATTGCGCCCTCGAAAAAGAAGGCTTACCCATGAAGCAAGTCAGCATTTTGGGACGGGGCTACAAAACTGCTGATGAATTTGGCTTAATCGATCCCAACCAGCAAGCAAAGAAACAAGCTAAACTCATGGCTGTTTGGCTGATACCGTTTGGCTTTATTGCCGGCGTTACTTTCAGCTTGATGACAGAGTTGAAGACTTTTGCATGGGCGGGCGAAATTGGCGATCACGCGATCGGCGGAGTGCTAGGTGCGATCGCGGCCGGAATGGGCAGCGTTTTTGTCGGCGGTGCGGGAGGAATGGCTTTTGGTAGCGGCGATGCTTTGCCCTATCGCAACCGTTTGAATGCGGGCAAATTTTTGATTGCAGTTAAAGGTACTGACGCTTTAACCGAGAAAGCTGCTAATGTTTTGCAGCAGTTTGAACCGGAAAATATGCAAGGTTATACAGAAAGTTAATTGTCATCTGCGTTCATCTGCGTTCATCTGCGGTTAAAACTTCCAAGTTAGTATTATGGCAACCGGTGCAGCGGCTTGTGCAAGCAAATATGTGTGTAGGGGCGAAGCATGACCGCAGAAAATAGGAGATTATAACTAATAACTTATATGCGGTCATGCTTCGCCCTCTTCAAAACCCAGATGCACCCTAGGTAAAAATCTAATATTGACTTGGATTCAAGTTGTGTTACCAGAATATTTGACCTTACTTGATATTTGGAGAAACCGATGGAAATCCCAACGATCGCTTTATCTTCTCCCCTGGAATTAACAATTGATCTAACTGACGAACAATTTTTTAATTTGTGTCAAGAAAACCGAGATTTGAGATTTGAGCGTACTTCTAGTGGAGGATTAATTATTATGTCGCCTACTGGTAGCGAGACTGGTAATCGCAACATTGACTTATCCTATCAACTTCAATCTTGGAGCCGTCAAAATAAACATTTGGGAATTGCGTTTGATTCTTCTAGCGGATTTAAACTGCCAGATGGTACTGATATTTCTCCCGATGCTGCTTGGATTCGGCGCGACAGATGGGATGCTTTAACTTCCGAAGAAAAAGAGAAATTTGCACCGATTTGTCCCGATTTTGTGGTGGAATTGCGATCGACTACCGATTCCCTAGAAAAATTGCGAGCTAAAATGAGATTGTACATGAAAAATGGAGCTCGTTTGGGCTGGTTGCTCGATCGCAAAAATCGGCAAGTAGAAATCTCCCGTCAAGGTAAAGAAGTAGAAATTTTAGATGCACCTCGAACTGTCTCCGGCGAAGATGTGCTGCCAGGTTTTGTGTTGGATTTAACTGATATTTTCTAGATTTGTAAGAAGACTCGGCGGTTGAAACCGCGTCTATACAAGCACTCACGTGCCTCCGCAGGTTAAAGAAGCCTCGGCGGTTGAAACCGCGTCTATACAAGCACTCACGTGCCTCCGCAGGTTAAAGTCCTATATTTTCTAATTCATGATATGATAGGCTGCCAAAGGTTGCGTTTGGTATAACCTATGAAAATCCTCCACGGCACTTGGATTCCTCAAACAGAAGAGAGTTTTGTTCAAGCTGGAACGTTTTATATTTGGGTTGAAACCACTGAAATAAAAAAACAGCCTGCTAAGGTTCATCCCCGACAATTGGAGACGGCAGAGTTAACAGAGTTTCTAACGAAAGAAGCCGGGATTCAACTGCCACCAGTCAGCAATACAAGTGGGATGGGACTAGAATATGCGATCGCCCCTCGCTACTTTTTACTCCCCACTGCCAATAACCAGCCGTTACCATCTTTAGAGTTAGCGCGATATTTAGAGACAGAATTACCCGAAACATTTGAGTTGGAGTATTGGGAAGTCGATTGTGTGTCCATCGCCACCCACACTTTGACTAAAGTATTGAACGATTTGCATTTTTTTGCCCTCTACGATTTAGCAGAAGTTCAGTTTGGTTCAGATTTGCTGTTTTGGTATCACTACACCCAATTTTTTAAGCAAATTGTTCTGAAAGATCATTATATTCCAGCGTTGCGCTACCGAGAAACTGCTCCGATCGCGATCGCACCCATCGAAACATCGGAACCCGCTGAGAAAGCCACGCGCGGGCGCAAGAAAGCGGGTGAAACAAAAACAACCGCAAAGACTGCAAAAGCTCCAAAAACACCTGCCAAAATTGCACCCAGCTTTGAGATTTATCCGGGATGGGAAATTGTTTCAGCGCAGTACGAAACAGAGTTACAACGCTATGTTGAATGGATGCCTTTAGTTTGCGCGTCCGGTTTTCGGAAGATCCAGCTACAAGATACACCAAAGTTCTACGATCGCGAAACATTGCTGCGTAATTTTTCAGAATGTGCGATCGCCGAAATTGTCACTCAAACCCCCATCCCAGCATCGTTTGAAAATAAGATTGCGGATTCTTTACTGCAAATCTGCCTCAACCAAACACGAAAAATCGCGCGAGTCAGCCTCGAACAATACCGGCAATGGCAAACCTGGCGCGATCGTATTACGCGCAATCAATCTGCTGACTCATTCTCCCTCTGCTTTCAACTACAATCCCCCGAAAACCCCGAACAGCCTTGGGTTTTAGAGTTTCAGGTAGCCGCAAAAAAAGACCCATCTCTGCGGGTGCCGTTGCAGGATTATTGGCGATCGCGATCGACTCAACAAAAACAGTTGCAAACACAATTCGGCGACAACTTTGAGCAACATTTGCTGACAAATCTCGGCTACGCTGCGCGGATTTATCCCCTACTTTGGCAGGGGCTAGAAACCGACAAACCCGCTCACATTTCCCTCAACGTAGACGATGCTTTTACCTTCCTCAGCGAGTCCGCTTGGGTATTAGAAGATGCCGGATATAAAGTCATTGTCCCCGCTTGGTGGACGCCGAAGGGACGACAACGGGCAAAGATTCGCCTGCAAGTCAAAGGAAAGGGCAGCAAAAGCGCTGCAATCAAGGGCAAGGGATTGTTTTCGGCAGATTCCTTGGTGGAATATCAGTATGAATTGGCGATCGGAGGCGAACGAGTTAGCGAACAAGAATGGCAGGCGTTAGTTAATAGTAAAACGCCGTTGGTACAGTTCCGAGGACAATGGATGGAACTGGACAAAGATAAAATGCAGGAGATGCTGAATTTTTGGCAAAAACATCGCGAAGAGAATCCAGATGTCAGCCTGATTGACTTTATGAAGTTGACGGCAGAAGGAGAAGCTAGTGAAGATTTGGAGGTAGAGCGCGATCGGGCTTTATCGGATATGTTGGAGAAGCTACACGACAAGAGTCGGCTAGAGTTAATTACAGATCCAGTAAGGTTTCAAGGCAAACTCCGGGATTATCAAAAGCGCGGTGTTTCTTGGTTGAGTTATTTGGAAAGCCTTGGATTAAATGGCTGTCTTGCCGACGATATGGGTTTGGGTAAATCGGCGCAGGTAATTGCTCGATTATTGCAAGAAAGAGAAGTTTTATCTACTAGCAAAGAGACGGAACAAGGAACGGAAAAGAAGACAAAAAAAGGGACAGAAAATCAGATTTTACCCACGCTGCTAATTGCGCCCACTTCCGTAGTCGGCAACTGGCAGAAGGAAATGGAAAAATTTGCTCCAGAATTGCGATCGCTGATTCACCACGGCCCTCAACGTTTGCAAGATGCCAAAGCATTTAAAGCCGCCGTCCAAGATTGTGATATGTTGATTACTTCCTTTACCTTGGCGCGCAAAGATGAGAAGCTGTTGAGCAGCGTAGCGTGGCATCGGCTGGTAATTGATGAAGCGCAGAATATTAAAAATCCGAAAGCGGCGCAAACCAAGGCGATTTTAAAGTTACCCGCTACCCATCGACTAGCATTGACTGGAACACCTGTAGAAAATCGCTTGTTAGATTTATGGTCAATTTTTAATTTCCTCAATCCCGGATATTTGGGGAAAGAGGCGCAGTTTCGGAAAATGTTTGAATTACCGATTCAAAAACATGGGAGTCGCACGCAATCAGCCGCGCTCAAAAAATTAGTAGAACCTTTTATTCTGCGCCGTCTGAAAACCGATAAGTCAATTATTCAGGATCTCCCCGACAAAGTTGAGCAAAAACTCTACTGCAATCTCACCCGCGAGCAAGCTTCGCTTTATGAAGCCATTGTGAAAGAGGTAGAGCAAGAAATTGACGCGGCTGAAGGAATGAAGCGCAAGGGGATGATTTTGGCGACGCTGCTGAAGTTGAAGCAAATTTGCAATCATCCCCGCCAGTTTTTGCAGGATGAAAGTGAGTTTACACCAGAGCGATCGCACAAACTGGAACGGCTGATCGAGATGATTGAGGAAGTCAAAGCCGAAGGCGAAAGTTTATTGGTGTTTACGCAGTTTACCGAATTGGGAAGCGCGTTAGAAAAATACATCAAACACACGCTACATTATAACACTTATTACATCCACGGCGGAACGAGTCGCGAAAAACGGGAACGGATGATTTCAGAGTTTCAAGATCCAGAATCAGAACCTTCGGTATTTATTCTATCACTGAAGGCCGGCGGTGTGGGAATTACCCTGACAAAAGCCAATCATGTATTTCATTTCGATCGCTGGTGGAATCCGGCGGTGGAAGATCAGGCGACGGATCGGGCGTTTCGGATTGGACAGGAAAAAAATGTGTTTGTGCATAAGTTTGTGGCAATTGGCACTTTGGAAGAAAAGATTGACCAAATGATTGAGGACAAAAAGAAATTGGCAGGTTCAATTATTGGTGCTGATGAATCGTGGCTGACTGAGTTGGATAATGAGGCATTTAAAAAGTTAATTAGGCTCAATAAAAATGCAGTTTTAGATTAGGATAAAATCAAAAATATGTCACAATTTACTCGGACTTGGTGGGGTAATGAATTTATCAGCGCGTTGGAAAGATTTACCGATTCTGGGCGTCTCGGGCGGGGACGTTCCTATGCACGAAATGGTAAGGTAAAGAGCTTTAAAATGAATGATGGCTTAGTGATGGCAGAAGTCAGGGGTTCGGTTAATCCTTATTTTGGGGTTTATAAGGAGCCGCTGTACAAAACTAAAATTGAGTTTGAGCCGATTAGTCAGGAAAAGTGGAAATTGGCGATCGCCCAAATGGCATCAAAAGCCAGCTTCATTTCCCGCTTGCTGCTCAACGAAATGCCCGACAACATTGAAAACGCTTTCTCACCCCTCGGATTGCACCTGTTACCCAGCAGCCGTGAGGACTTTAAAACCACTTGCTCTTGCCCAGACTATAGCAATCCCTGCAAACATATTGCCGGAGTCTATTATCTGGTGGCGGCCGAATTGGACAAAGATCCATTTTTGCTGTTTGAATTACGCGGACTTTCTAAGGAAGTGCTGCACCGCGAATTGGGAAAAACGCCTTTGGGCTTGGCGCTTTCTGCCGAGTTGACGGCGGATGCAGCGGCCCCTGTGGCGGTGGATTCCTATTACACGCAGGCGATCGCCAATGAAGCGCAAACTGTCAGCCTGAGAGAGTTTTGGCACGGTGCGAAGCGGTTGCCGCAGACGATTGATGTGGGGGTGCAAAGTGGCGTAAGTGCGATCGTGGTGAAAAAGCAGGGAGATTTTCCGCCGTTTTGGCATAAAGATGGTTCATTTATTGAGGCGATGGAAGAGCTGTATATGCGGGTGAAAACGAAGAATAAATTGTAAAATTTGACAATGCGCGATTGCTGATTAACATCATGTCCGGTAGCGCAATAAACAAGGTTCGTAGTGCGGACTTCAGTCCGCTCTTAAAATGCGGACTGAAGTCCGCACTACCAACCATTTTTGTTAAGGTAATCGATCGGTAATTCGGCAACCTCCGCCATCAATTAATTCCTCAGCTACTGTTGCAGAAATTCTCTAAATTAGGAGAAATTTCCCTTCGAGCTATGGATTTGAGTGCGGGATGAAGCTTGACTGAGCATCCCAAAATCCCCGTGCTTGGAAATCGGCGACTGGTACCAGCAACATAAGTCGAAACTGTCCGGATCGCCATTACCTATCTGCGAACTATGATTGTATCAAGGTCTCTTAGACCGTCACAAAACTTAGTTCATCCCATCCTCGTTTTATGGTAATTTTTACCTATATGTTACTAAAAAACAAGGGTAAAATTTGATAAATGGTGAAAATCATGAAACCTTCCCTTCCCCAAGACGATGCGAATAAACAAAAGCGCAGCGATTTCTTAAGTCGCGAGCAACAAGCTTACCAGTTTGACTATAACAGTTTATCACCTTTGGCATTATTGAAAACCGTGCCAGCGAATGAGAATTTTTCAAGCGATTATATTGGAGAACGCATAATAGCAACCTCTGAACTTGCTGTAAATATGTTGGCAGTCCGGGCGAGATCTTTTCTAGATCCTCTCGACGAACTCCAAGATTATGAAGACTTCTTTCCCGTACTGCGGTTGCCTCAAGTTGCCAAGACTTACCAAACCGATCGCTCTTTTGCCGAACAGCGGTTGTCTGGGGCAAATCCGATGGTACTTCGTCTCTTAAGTGCCACCGATCCTCGGGCAGAAATCATCACAAAACTGGACAGCAAGCAGCCATTATTGGAACTCCCCAAACTGTTACGGGAAAAAAGTATTTACATTGCCGACTACACAGGTACAGATCCAAACTATCGCGCACCTTCTCGAATTCAGGGAGGCACCTACGAAAAGGGCAGGAAATACTTGCCGAAACCTCGTGCTTTCTTCGCTTGGCGGTGGACTGGAGTGCGCGATCGCGGTGAACTGGTACCCATTGCGATCCAACTAGACCCCAAACCGGGCAGCCGTGTCTACACGCCGTCTGATCCGCCACTCAATTGGTTATTTGCCAAACTCTGCGTGCAAGTAGCAGATGCCAATCACCACGAAATGAGTTCGCATTTAGGTCGAACCCATCTAGTTATGGAACCAATTGCGATCGTCACAGCGCGACAGTTAGCTGAAAATCATCCCCTCAGCTTATTGCTCAAACCCCACTTTCGCTTCATGTTGACCAACAACAATCTCGCACGCAACCAGTTGATCGCCCCTGGAGGTCCCGTCGATGAGTTGCTGGCAGGAACCTTGCCAGAGACAATAGAGATAGGTAGAGAAGCCTGCACTAACTGGAGTCTGGATCAATTTGCCTTCCCAACCGAACTCAAAAATCGCGGAATGGACAACACAACTCAACTACCTCACTACCCTTACCGAGATGATGGATTGCTGCTGTGGAACGCGATTAAAACCTTTGTCTCCGGCTATCTCAAATACTTTTACCCGACAAAGCAGAAACTTACCGATGATACCGAACTGCAACGCTGGGCCCAAGAATTATCATCGGAGAAAGGGGGTAAAGTCAAAGGAATGCCACAGCGCATTGAGGATGTTGAACAATTGATTGATATTGTCACAACAGTGATTTTTACCTGCGGGCCGCAGCATTCTGCTGTGAATTATACCCAGCATCAATACATGAGTTTTGCTGCCAATATGCCTTTGGCTGCCTACCGCGATATTCCGGCGATTAACAAGTCAGAGACTCCCGAAGTAATTACGGAAATGAAAATTTTACAGTTGCTTCCGCCCTACAAAAAAACTGCCGAACAACTGCAAATTTTGTTTACTCTGTCAGCTTATAAATACGATCGTTTGGGTTATTATGATAAATCTTTCCGAGAACTCTATCGTGCCACCTTCGACGAAGTTTTTGAAGGTACTCCGATCCAACAGTTAGTCAGACAGTTCCAGCAAGATTTGAATGTGGCAGAACAGAAGATAGATCTGAACAATAAAAAGCGATTAGTGCCATATATTGCTCTCAAACCTTCTTTAGTGATCAATAGCATCAGTATCTAATACCTAATTCGCGTGAAAAACCGCTGCTAAAATTCAGTAATTTTTCACTATAAGCTCAATTTTCCGACATCATATAACTATCTAAAATCCGTAGGTGTGCACTGCATACCTACGGATTTTTGACATCGTTAAATTAGCGCTTATATTCTTCGATAATACTGCTATTTACCGACATTTTTCCCAACGAATCAGTGAAGGTGACTTCATCTTTATAATGCCGGGGCGTTTCCATCAGCAACCGCCAAGCTTCCCCAGCATCGATTAAATTCATTCGATTGGGATAGTGAACGTTTAACAACTCTTGCACCATCGGGTAATAGTTGGAGTTAATGCTAGGGAAAATGTGGTGTTCTGTATGGTAAGAGAAATTTAAGTGCAGCAGGTCAAATATTTTAGGAACCCGCAGGGAAGTAGTATTGATCAGCGGGTCATTAATGTTGGTCATCCGGCAACCCATGTGGTTGGTATAGATGTAAAACATTGTGCCTGCGTGACCCAGTGCGATCGGCAAAATGTAGGCAAGAGCAACTTTAATCGGGTTAAAGTCTAGGTAAAACAAGATCCCTAGATGGATTCCCAAGATTCCGAGAGATTCCAAGGCGATCGTCAATCGATCTTTCGGACTAACGGTAAACGCAGCGGGCACGTAATCCACAGATTTATCGTTGAATAACAATACCGATGACACGTTGCGGAAGTTATGCACCAACCACGATCCAGCCATGCCTACAATGAACCACAGGGGACTGACTTCCACCGACGGTACAAATAGATTTTGAATCCATTTTCCCCAAGTATCCGGTTGCTGGAACAGGTAATTGCGATCGGGGTCTGCTAAGGAATTGGTGGTACTATGGTGTACGAGGTTGTGCAGCGATTTCCACTGAGTAGGTGGCATCAATAGCATACTTAGGCCTAAAAAGGCGATCGAATAAGTCAGCCGGGATTTTTTCTGAACGCTGCCGTGCATCAGATCGTGGGAGCTAAATAGCAAAACTATGATACTATTGCCCATAATCGCAGCCAAAGGCAAGTAAAGCCCTAAAAGGTAGACAGGCCAGCGATCGAGGTAGTCAGCAATTCCCCATCCCAGCAATAAAATTCCCAGATTGATTAACAGGATTGTTAATTTGCTAGGATCTGGTTCAAAAGCATTTGGTGGCAGCAGCGGACGCAATTTTTTAACATAAGCCGATTGGTGAATTAGCGTTTCGCGATCGACAGTCTCGTCTAAAGAAATGAGCATTTTTTCTGAATTCATTGTTTGCTAATCACACCAAAATGTTAGTCAGATTGTTTTTTTGACATTTATTAGTATATCATATTTGCCGATAAATTGGTTTCATTAAATCATTTTGTGATGATGTTTATATGTGCGATATAGACAATTTTAAAATCATATTTGGTGTAAAAAACTGCCCAATATCTCCGCTTCGCTTCGGCCAATGCCCATGAGTACCTCATATTTATGAGAAAGGCTATATACCAATACGGTTTACTGATATAGCGCCCTGGGGTAAAATCCTCTGAAAAATAGATACGGAGATTGCTTTCATAAAAGATCGCAAAAGCTAACGTTCCTATCTTCGGACAATCTTAAGTAAACCGTATTGGGCTATATATACTTAAATTAATACCTATTTAAAAAAATATTGATATCAATTATTATTGATTGTCGATAAATTATCTGTCATTTGCATAACTCCGGCTGGAAACCATACTGTGCCATTGGCATAAAGATGAGATGCTCTAATTTCGGTAGTAGCAATATTTTGTATATAGCGGATCAAGCGAAAGATGGGTACGTTGTTGGGAAGAAGGCCCTATACGTTTAAGCGGTTATGTAAGCTATAGCGGATCAAGCGAAAGATTCGCGGACGTTGTTGGGAAGAAGGCCCTCTTAATTTCAGTGGTTATATAACCTGTCAGTCATACCTCACCTTTTTGAGAAAGGCTATATCATTCATACCTCATCTTTTTGATAACGGCTATAATTGGTATAAATTCAACAGGAAAACTGCCAAAGATAACTCAGTTAAAATTCTCCGTTACCTTGAACAATTTCTTTAATTGTTGTCAGCGTATCTAGCCCTATCAATCCCCGACGATAGCCTTTTTGGTTGGACATTCCCAGAAAAATTGCATCTCCCCGATTTTGATAGCGCCAAAACCGAGGGGAGGCATTAATAAAAGTTGAGGCGCTGTTCACATCCAGAGCAAATTGGCGGCTTTCTAAATAAGATTCAGTGGCGATGGCGTCAGCGTGGCCGCTGCTGTAGCGGTTAATCCAGCCGATCGCAATTTCCAAACTATCAACAACTTTAAACGCGATGGTTTTGTTTAAATACGGTTGAGTCCACTCGTAGGGTTCCGCCAGCTTCAAGTCTGGGAAATCTGCGACAAGATCCGCATCTGCGGTAATTTGAAAGCCTTTTTCTTTTAAACTGTTCCACAGCCTGACTAAGGAAGAATGCTTTTGGTTGCGATCGATCAATACTTTCTCGATCGCGTTTACCGGATCGGGCACACTTTGATGGCTGTCCAAAATCATCCACCTTGCCATCTCCAAGCTACCAGTCGGCGACCAATAAAGGTAACAATTGCCCATTGCCGATCGCAACACCGGTGCTGTACAAAGCCTCACCACTTGCTGTACCAAACTCGGCCTGCCGTAGGGAATAATTAAATTGAGATATTGGTCTTGAGTGACCAAATCGCGGATCGAAGCGCCCCGATCCGGTGGCAATACCTGCAAACATCCTGACGGCAAACCGACCTCATCGATCGCCGAAACCAAAGCTTCTCCAATTACAGCATTAGTTTGCCAGCTTTCGCTGCCACCTTTGAGAATCAAGCTGTTAGCGCTTTTGAGACACAAACCGGCCGCGATCGCCCCCAACTCGGGAAACGCCTCGTAAATGAGCGCGATCGCCCCCAGCGGCAACGATTGACAGTACACCTGACAGCGATCGACTTGATAAGAAGCATTGATCACCCTGCCAATTGGATCTGGCATTTCCCCCAAGCGTTGCAAAATTTGGACAGTTGTCTTGATCCGTTCCGGCGTCAGCTTCAGCCAGTCCACAATCAAGTCGGGAATCGCCATGTCGCGACTCGCTTCTAAATCCAGAGTATTGGCTTCTAAAATGTCATTTTGTCGGCGTTTGAGTGCGATCGCCATTGCCTGCAAAGCGGCAGCGCGATCCGTACTTTTGGTTGCCGCCAATTCCAAAGAAGCCTGATAAGCGCGGCGGGCGACATTGGCCCCCTCTGATGAATGACTAAAATCCTCTATTATCATTTAACTAACGCCTGTAAGCCAGCCATACCATTAGCGCCGGCAGCATTGCTAACAGCACAGCGACCATTGCCCACAGAATAATATTCGGGCCCGGAGAGTGCAGCGCCAGGGGCAACCAAATCAATAGCGGCACCAAAATCATCCCCAGGGCCAGCGGCAAGTAGTGCGCCTTCAAACCCGGATGTGCCCTGTGCCACTGGTGCCCCGTCCACCGCCAAGCCTGCTTGTAAGGATAGTTCGTTGATAGTTGCTCGATGACGTGTCCGTTTTCCTCCAATACAAATATTTGCTGACAGCGGTTGCAGCCAAAGGCTTCTGTCAGCGTTATGGGTACGAGACGGCCGCGGCGCCGGCAAGGGCACGGGTACTCATCGTTTAAGTCAATTTTGGGAGCTTTTTGAGATGGCACGAGCGATCGGATAAAAAAAGCGTTTTTGCAAAAATAATCGTTAACATATCCATTTAATCAAACTTTTGATACTCCCGAACCCGAGTCATAGACGGGGATTCTTGAATAGTCCAAAGTCGGGCTTGTCTTCGGCGTTATCAAGCCACCGCTACTAACTCAGTTTGAATTTCTTCAAACATTCCGTATACTTTTGTTTTTTTTTATTTCGTCCTGCCATCACTAGCCAACAGGTACGGTAGGCTCAACATCCTGCCATTATTCGCAATGAGAGCTGTTTCGGATATGGGCCGAATATGCCCGTTGCAGGGATTGCTCCCAACTCAGGATGTTTCAACACGCAGGTGGTTATTCTTACTCGATATTTTTGATGATAACATCAACTTTTGATTAACTCTGTAAAAAATACCTAAAGAAATCTTCAAGACGGTTGAAACCGCTATCGAATTTCCCCATACCTAAAGTCAGGAGCTTGAGTCTCGCTTCCCGGTCAATTCTCCCCAGTCGAGGCTTTTAACTGCCTGTTCCGATCGCCCGCCCGATCGGCTATTGTGACTTGCCAGTTATCCAATCAATTTTACCACTAACTTAGGTGTTTTCAACAACCGTTAGGAGTATATGCGATATCTTCTCGCTATACTTTCCGGCTTAGTCTTCCTGGTTTTCTTGATTTTTAAAAGCGGGTGACGCGATTCGAACGCGCGACATTCACCTTGGCAAGGTGACGCTCTACCACTGAGCTACACCCGCATTTGCTGCGGTATTAATAATATTGCCTCACTGCTCGGAATTTGTCAAGTGTTTTTTGTAAGTTTTTTTCATAAACTCGCTGGGGCGCACCCGAATGCCTCACCCCGCCTGAAATTGCAGCAAGCAGATTGTTAAAAAAATCAGTAATTGCAGTGCTTTTGACCGCGATCCGCCGAGGGCAAAGCTACAATCAAGCTGCAATTGTGGGAGAACACTGCTCATGTCAGACTTAAATCGCGGAATCATGAAGTTCAAGGGAGCTGACAGCCCGATCGCGATCGCCATTTCAGCGATCGTCATTGCTGGAGGCATCGCCGTCTTAATCTGGTGGGCGCTGCAATCAGCCTACGCCTTCAGCTAACAGACTGCTCAAACCTAAAAATTAGAAAGCTTTTGTCAGAAGACAGAATTTAAGCAAATTCTGTCTTCTGTATTTTTTTGCCCTTAGACAGCACTTGCCAAACAGTTGTACGGTGCTTATCCTGGTCTTGATAACGGTTTCAAACTCCTAACTTAGCTAATATGCGATCGACTGTCTTAACCGTAGCTCTTCTGTGTTTAGCCACCCCTGCTTTTGCTACCACCTGCGAAGAAAGCTTCCAAAAAAAGGGAGACTTTTTCAATGGCGCTGCATTTTCTGCGCGCGTTCAGGTTGAGGGGTTAACGGTAGAAAAAGCATTTTCCCAATTGCGACCCATTTTAGCTCGCGAGGGCATCAAGACTGTTAGCACTGATGTAAGTATGGGTACCATGAAAGCGGAAAATCCCGCAACCGCATTTCAGCGTGCTTTGCCGATCGATGTATTTGCCTCACAGGATGGCAACCTGTTAAATGTAGAGATGATCTTTACCATTCCGAGTGGGGTGGGTGCAAGCAGGGATACCGTGAAAAAATACTTGTGTGGCGCCCTCAATCAATTACTGCCCAAAAGTACCAGTACAAGGACTTCTGCGACACTCCAACTAAGTTCAGCATTGGATTAATTCGATCGCTCTTTTTGAAACTATCTGCGTTAATCTGCGTTAGTCCGTGGTTTTCTGTTCCTGCATCAACGCTTAAAATATCATCGCGGGCGATCGATCTGCTTCATTCGATCGCCCCTTCCCAATAATATTTATCCCAAATCTGCGATCGCACTCCTAAACGAGCTGAGCTGCTTCAGATTTTCCCGATCGATTTCCCCGAATAATTACTTTTGTAGTATACTTGTAATTCAAGCGCCATCGCGCGCAGTTATCAGACTCAAGTGTTTGCAAGGGTTGTATCGCAACAGAAATTTATGGCAAGTTTTCGGGACATCCTTAAATACTACACCCGCTACAGTCAAATCTCAGTTCTCAGCATCGGTGCATCCAGCCTGTTTGCGATCGCGGATTTAGCTGTGCCCTACGCGATTGGGCAACTCTTAAATGTATTGTCGGGTCAACCTCCAGACATAATAACGCAAAAATCGATCGCAGCGATCGCCTCACTTACCCAGCAGTCACCCAGCAAGATATTATCGCTATCCGTCTTGCTGGGCTTGATTTTTGTGGTAACAGTCGTCAAAGCACCCATAGAACTTTGGATGGGAAATTGGTTCCATTGGGTAGTACCCTTGAGAGCAAGGCGGGATTGGATGAAAGGAGCGATCGGCAAAATGCTCACCTTACCCTTAGAATTCTACGACGAAAACAACGCCGGACGGATTTCCAGTCGCATCGCCAAAGGCATCGCCAACCATACTTGGACATACCCAGAAATTGCCGCTGAATTCATCCCAGAAGTCGTCCGCTTAATCGGCATCTTTGCAGTTATTTGGTTAATTGAATGGCGCATCGGCTTATTAATTTCAATTTCCTTCGTATTTATCCTCAGTTTCACCCTCAAAGGCCTCCAAGGGCTGACTCGGCGCGAAGAAATTCTGGATGAATACATCGAAGATACCGAAAGTCGCAACTCAGAAATTATTACAAACATCAAAACAGTCAAAGCTTTTGCCACTGAAACAAACGAACTAAAAAAGCAAACAACCAGACTCGATCGCGAGTTGAAAGTTGTAATTCAACGCATTCACAAAGGATACGTCATCCTGGGGACATACCGACAAGCAATCGTCCAGCTTTGCCTGTTTTCAGTTCTCGGTTTTAGTCTAGCAGCAACAGTTGCAGGCAAGATATCTCTGGGATATTTTGTTACCGTTTACACCTTGGCAAGTATGGCCTATTCGCAACTGCGCCCGATTAGTATTATCGCCGAATTATTTGCCCGCCGCTATTCTTCAATGATCCGCTTCCATGAGTTTATGCAGTTACCAGACGGTGTTGATGCGGTGAATTTAGCAACTGAAAATGCTGTATCTGCTTCGTCTTATAGATTTAGCGGGAAAATTGAGTTTTGCGGGCTGACATTCGGGTACGATCGCGAAAAGCCAGTTTTGCAGGATATCAATTTATTGATTCATCCCCGTCAAACCATAGCATTAGTAGGGCGATCGGGTTCCGGGAAATCAACATTAGTGAAACTGCTGTTTCGATATTTTGAGCCTAACTCCGGCCGCATTCTGATCGACGGCGAGGATATTTCCAGTTTAAATGTCACTGGCTACCGCAAGCGTTTAGCCATTGTCCACCAAGAAGTAGACGTGTTTAACGGTAGTTTGCTGGATAATTTGACATACGGCAACCCGAAAGCAACTTTCGCCCAGGTTGAAGAAGCTTGTCGCATCGCCAGAGTTGATGAGTTTGTGAACTTGTTGCCCCAAGGTTACTATACCGTTGTCGGGGAACGGGGAATGCGGTTATCTGGCGGTCAGCGACAGCGGTTAGGCATTGCTAGGGCGCTGTTAGTGGATCCGGACGTGTTAATCTTTGATGAAGCTACTTCTAGTTTGGATTATGAGTCAGAGCGATCGATCCAGCTAGCTATGCAGAACATCCTCGGTACGCGCACCACCATAATTATCGCCCACCGCCTGAGTACAATTCGCGAAGCCGATGCGATCGTCGTACTCGACGGCGGTAAAATCGTCGAAGTTGGCAGCCACGACGAACTCTTGAACCAAAAAGGCATTTACCGCCGCCTGCACTCCCTGCAAGAAACTGGCGAATTAGTAAATTAGGAATTCCCACTGAACCCAGACTTCCGGTGCTATAAGAATCCTAGACACACAGGTGGCCAGAAACCTGTTTTTTAGCAAAATATTCCTTGTAACCTGTTTCTTGTAAGGTTCGTAGTGCGGACTTCAGTCAGCTTTCCGTTCGTAGTGCGGACTTCAGTCAGCTTTCCGTTCGTAGTGCGGACTTCAGTCCGCTTTCCGGCGGAGGACTTACAGGCGCGAACTGTTTTTGTTATGGTAATCGATCGGACGCGACATGACTTATGTGTTCAGTCTTGAATGATTAGAGTTTTAAATGTCATGTTGCAAAAAAAGAAGAATCTGCTAGGATGTTTAACTGTGGGTACAAATGGGTCGGTGCCCGAGCGGTTAATGGGGGCGGACTGTAAATCCGCTGGCTACGCCTACGCTGGTTCAAATCCAGCCCGGCCCACCACAATTCACATAAAAGTTAAAAATCAACAATTAAATTTTTTAATGGGAAGTTTTTAATTTTTTACGCCCGTATAACTCAGTGGTAGAGTACCTCCTTGGTAAGGAGGAAGTCATGAGTTCAAATCTCATTACGGGCTTGGCTTTCTAAGACTTATGCCTTGACATTTTTAGAATATCAGCTAATCCCGATTAACGTTTTTCGATAATTTTGTTTATCAGTTTAACAAAAAAAAGCATAACTGCCCCTAATGTTAAGATTTATCAGAAAACTGGGTTGAAAACCCCGTCCTTTTAGGACAGCTTTAATTTCTAGGATCTATTCCTAAAAAATTGCGTAAACTAGAAAGAAGTATAGTATACTATAATAGTCAAGGTTAAACTCCTTTACCATCGTGAAACAGTTAAGACACACTTTTAGGTATAAACCGGGGGACGCAGAGCAGCGAAAACTCTTAAAACAGCTAAAGGGTCAACGCATCCTTTTTACCAGTAAAAACAAAGAACTTTCTTGATTTGTTAAGTAGGGTAGGGCATACCCAAACTCTAGGCTTGTATCCTAGTACGCTTTTGGAGATAGACCCTCTGGGGTTGCTGTGAGTTAGGCTCGTCAATTTGTACTATTGTACGGTTGAAAGGTTTAAGAACTGCCGCAAGGACATGGCGCTTAAAGGTCAGTCGATGAATTAAGAATCCCCACACCTTTAGGTTGGGGAGTGTCAAATCCCGTCTTCGTAGGTTGCCCCTAGGGTTTTTTATTTCATAGCGCCCAATAGCCGATGTAGAGGTTAGATGTCGGTTAACAGTTCGGTGATTTTGTCAGGGCTGACGCTGTAGATGCTAGCCGTATAAGCAATCATTTTAGCGTCAGCCCCTAGTTGTTTAAGCACCTTGATAGCAGAGTTTAGTGGAATAGCTTGGTTGTCTGACTTGGTTAGTAAGTCAATAGTGGTCTGGGTAGTCTGTCGTCTTTTATAAACTGTGTCATTCATTGTTGGGCTATGACCTAAGCTCATAGCGCGAGTTTCAAGACTTATCCCGCTCATCATTCCATTAAGATTACTCAGGTGTCGTAATGCGTGAGTCTGGGTAAACTTGCTCCAACTTTCTAAGCGGTCACGAGCCGATTTGTTGTATTTTCCGACTATTGTATTAGGGTTAGTTGAAACCAGGTTGAGTTCCGGCAGTTTGGCTGACTTGATTTCTAGTTGCTCTATCAAGTTAGCGTGAGTAGGGGGTAACAACGGAATAGTCAAGCGGTAGCCTGTTTTGGTTGTGGTATTCAGTGCAGTTTTATCCCCTACTACGGCAATCATTTTTGTGTTTATAGGGTCACTCAATGCGGGGATAGTAGCACCATCTTTGGTTTTAAACGGTTGGTTTACGTTCTGAATGGCAAACACTTCATGCACTCGCAGACCGTACACTATCTGCATTGAGAACACCCATAACCAAGCTTTTCGAGATTCTAAATGGTATCGCTTGTCATTGGCGGGAATATTTAGTACGTCGTTGCGTAGTTGCAAGAAATCCTCAATTGATACAGCTTGCAAGTCATCACGATAAATGGTTTGCTTGCCGTCAATATTGCTTAACTCCTCACGCAGTCGAGAGTCGCCAATAGTTTCGGCAAGTTTTTTCATCACGGACAAACAGGTCTGACGAGTTTTACTACCTGTTTTCTTGCTGTTAATAACTGACATTACGTCGGTGAGGTTTACTATTGTATCTTGCGGTAGCAGCTTGTAATATTGCCCGTATGCGTCATACCAGATAGATAGATGCGAAGCATTTTCTTTGTCTCGCTTCTGACGCTTTTTAGTGTATCCGTCCCAGTATCCGGCTTCTACTTTTGCGATCGCCTCACCAAACGTTATTAGGTCATTCCTGACGACGTTCTTTCCTAAGATTACATCGTCGTACCAACTCCAGAACTCTGTCTCGCTAGAAAGTGATTCTAGCGCGGTAGCGACTAGATGCGCTTTCTTCAGAGCGTCGGAGACACCCTGCATCGTCAGATTGCACCCACAGGACTTGTTGAATGGTTTGTCACCCAGTTTGAATTGGAGGGTGATGTAAGACCCCTTAGCTTTGCTATCTTTCTTCAACGCTACCACTTTGGGGCTTTCTTTTTGTGCCTCCTTCAGATAATCCAGAACCCGCTCATAGCCAATTAGGTAGTCTCCCCAGGTGCTAACGGTGACTGATTTAGATTTTTCGCTCATTTTTCGCTCATTTTTCGCTCGTTGAGTCTGCTTGTTGTCTACAGCTTACAGCGAAGAACTCGTTTTTCAATCAGATGCGGAAACAAGTCTTCTGAGATGAGCGATATATGGGCTGGAATGTCGTAAACTCATTAATTAAGTGAGGGGGTGCAATTCAAATCTCGCCAAGGGCTGGGAGTAAATTATCTCATAAAAAAAATATATGTGGTTGAATTGCGTGTTCAACCACCAATTCTATTTTTTAAGAGTAGCTTGCAAATAAACCAACGGATCTTCAGCTACCCAACCCGAACCCGAATTGTACCGAACTTCAAAATGCAAGTGAGATTGCGGAATATCCCGTTTTCCCGTCATCCCCACACTTCCCAAAACTTCTCCAAACTGAACTTTTTGACCGACTTTCACCGCAATATCTCTTACATGAGCGTAGCGCGTTTGCTTCCCCGCTTGATGGTTCACGACAACTAAATTCCCGTAATCTCCCTGCGGCCCGGCAAAGGCGACAGTCCCTCCGCCCGCCGCCAAAACCTGCGTACCCTCCGCCGCCAAAAAATCTACGCCGCTGTGGAAAAAAAACTCACGACGTACCGGATGCCACTGCCGCCCGAAACGCAAACCTTCCACCGCTGGGGCGGGGAGCGGGAAGCCTTGCACCAACGATGTTGCATCGGGATTTACCGAAGGTGCGATCGACCTATTCACCTTTGGCACAAACACCGTTTGTCCCAAAGACCTGCACCCATTCGCCTCAAATAGCAAATCTGCGGGGACTTGATAAACTTGGGCCAATTTTTGCCAATTCCAGCCCGCAGGTACTTCTACGAGCCTGCCATCGTAGGGAGGAATAACGATCGCACTTCCGGCACTAACTCGACCTCCCCGCAACATCGGATTTATCCCAATCAGCGCCGCTGTTGGCACATTGTACTGTCGCGCTATACTTTCTACCGTTTCGCCCTGGAGAGCGATGTGGCGGCGCGATCGAGCCAAAGCCGCCCCCAGGCAATCGCGGGCGGGGTTGGGGGTTTCTAAAGGTGCGCCGGGAGGAAGATTTGCCGCCGTTTTTTCAACAGGGGCGATCGAGCAAATCAGTGCAGAAATGACCCAAAATAGGCGTTTAGAACTCATTGCGTACAGAAAAAAGTATTCATTTCGGACAATTGACAATTTTTGAGCCGAGTGAAAAGGCTTATTTGAAAACTCCAGCCGTACCCCAGACTGTAAATCCCAGGCTAAGCCAAGTTACGATGAGAAGAATTATTAGTTTTTGTCGTTTTTGGCAAATCAGGCAATTTTTGCCCGTGATGCCCCTGTTGTGCCTGCTTGCTAACAGCTATGTTCTTGAGGAAGTGGTACGCCCCGCCCCGCTTCCTTCCCGTCGCCAAGACAAAAATGCTTAATGCCGAACGTGTCTGCGGGGATGAGGTATTCAGCGGGAGTTGTTAAATATGAGTTTATCTTTTAAGCAGTTGACCCTTTATGTCACTTTGCTGTCTGTTGGGGGAGGCATCGGATGGTTGGGGAATCGCTATCTACAAGGCTCAAACAATCCAGAAACCGGATCAGTTTTGCCCGTGGTGCGCCAGCAAATCCCCTCCTATGTGTCTCCTCCTGTTCAGGAAAATCGCCCAGTCGATCGCAGCAATCCCAATTTTATTGCTGAAGCAGCCGAAAAAGTCGGCCCGGCTGTAGTGCGGATTGACGCATCGACTAAGGTGACAAATCAAGTCCCCGAAGCTTTCAACAATCCTTTATTTCGCCGATTTTTTGGGGACAATTTGCCCAAGCCGGAAGAACGAACCAAGCGGGGTACCGGTTCGGGGTTTATTCTCACTGCTGACGGCCGCATTGTGACTAATGCTCACGTCGTCTCCGGAACGGATACTGTGAAGGTGACGCTCAAAGACGGCCGCGAGTTTGAGGGTAAAGTGCAGGGCGTCGATCCGCTGACGGATGTTGCTGTTGTGAAAATTAATGCCAAGGAACTCCCGCAGGTGACTTTGGGTCGATCGGACAATATTGTACCCGGACAGTGGGCGATCGCGATCGGCAATCCTTTAGGTCTCGACAATACCGTGACTGTGGGCATTATTAGCGCCACGGGTAGAACCAGTTCCCAAGTCGGCATCCCCGACAAACGAGTCCGGTTCATCCAAACCGACGCCGCCATCAACCCCGGCAATTCAGGCGGCCCGCTACTGAACGACCAAGGCGAAGTAATTGGCATCAATACCGCCATTCGCGCCGACGCTCAAGGCTTGGGATTTGCAATTCCGATCGAAACCGCCAAACGAGTGTCAGATCAGTTATTCGCCAAAGGTAAAGCAGAACATCCCTATCTCGGCATTCAAATGCTCAGCTTGACTCCCGCCACCAAGGCAGAAGTCAACAAACAACTCGATAATAAAATTACGATCGATCGAGGCGTAGCCGTGACGAGAGTCGTGGAAAATTCCCCTGCCAAACAAGCCGACTTGCGCGCTGGAGATGTCATCCAAAAAATTGACGGAATTGCGGTCAACACTCCCGGGGACGTACAAGAACGGGTGGAAAACACTGCTGTGGGCAAAGAACTCGAAGTGGAAATTAACCGTTTCGGTCAAGTTCAGAAAATTAAAGTACGTCCGGGTGCTTTTCCCATATCGGGGAGTCCAACCGGTGGTTAAGGATCGCGAATTAAATAATTTACACATATTTGTGGGAAGGGCGTCCCGCCCGTCCTTTCTGGAAGGGCGGGACGCCCTTCCCACAAGAACCATAAAAATTGTAAGTTATTTAATTCTCATTCCTAAGTTCAAGCGGTGGAGTTGAAAAACAAATCTGATGCTGGATAGTCCTAGACGCAAAAACCGGGTTTTGCTACCCAAATCATCCGTGTATCGCCAGGTATACAGGATTAAAAACCCGGTTTCTTAATTCGCTGTCCGTCCAGGAATGTTTATTTTGTCAACAAGTTTCATCTTTCTGGCTTCCCCAAGCCGCCGCTCTTTGTTACTTTTCTTTGGTAGGGTTTGGTTGAATCGAACTCGTGCTTGCTAAATTTTCTTCTAGGTACATCCTCTGCTCCATTTGTCTCAGAAAATAGCCTGTCATCATCGCTGAAGCTAGCAAACCTGCTAAGTTTTCGCGGTCTGTGGTAATTTCGACGTTAAAATTCTCTGAAGGCAGGACGCCGACAAGTCCTTGAACGTTATGAGAGATAATTTCTCTGATTTCTGGGCTGGCGGACTTGGCGATGCGGGCTAGAACCTCCGGGGATTGGTGCTGGAGGTACTTCAGAAGTGGATTGACTGCGGTTTGTTGGGCATTGTTTTGGTCAAAGTCAGGGTGAAAAACCATTTGGCGATTCTTAATTTCTGGCTTGCTACATTCTACTTCAAACTACTCCTCATTGCTTGGGTACAAATTTGCCTGAAAGTCAAGTTGTAATTGTTTGGGCAATTGGTCTACTTGAAAATACCGGTGAAATTTTTCGGTAACTTGTAGCCAGTACGATCGCCCATCCGTTGGCTTTCGTTTCCGCACAAAACCCATTTCTACCAGTTCCTGCACTTGTTGGTAAGCCCCCGAACCCCGCAAATTAACTAAATCTGGCTGCGTGATGCCACCTTTGAGGGCGATCGCCGCCAGCGTCCGCAAAGCCCCAACACCTAATTCTGGGGGTATTAAAGTTTGCATTAAACTCGCAAACTCGTCTCTGAGTTGCAGGCTGTATCCTGTCGGAGTTTCGACGACTTCTAGGGCACTGTCGCGGTGGGAAGAGTCAGACATGAGCTCGATAATCGCATCTTCGGCTTCGGATCGATCGCACTTAGCAATCTCGGCAATCTCTACCAGCGACACCGGCTGACCTTTTAAATAAAGTATGGCTTCTATTGTTGTGGCTAAACGAGTCATTGGGGAATTTGTAATTAGAAATAGAGACGTTGAATTCAGAAGGATCGAGTTATCTAGGAAAACCGGAAAAAAGCAATTAGACATTAATCAATCTAACTGTCTGCCAGTCAGTTCTACAAAAATATCCTCTAAATTAGAAGGACGAACCATCATACCAGTCTTATCCTCTTTCGCATCCAGATAAAAATTCGCTTCTTCCAAAGTCGGGAAAAACTTGTAGTCCCAGCGATCGCCTATTTGCTTCATCACCAACCCTTGACCGTGTTCTTGCCGCAGTTGCGCTAGCGTTCCCAATTGAATCAACTTACCGCCGTCCATAATCCCGATGCGATCGCACAAATACTCTACCTCATCCATATAATGCGTCGTCAACAGCATAGTCATCCCCTGCTTGTTCAAATCTAGAATAATTTCCCACAACCTGCGCCGCGTTTGCGGGTCTAACCCTACAGTCGGTTCGTCCAAAAATAAGATTTCCGGTTCATGCAAAAGCGATCGGGCAATTTGCAACCTCCGCTTCATTCCACCCGACAAAGTTTTGACTAAATCATCCCGTCTTTCTGCTAATTCTACATATCCCAACCACTGTTTAATCAACTGTTGCCGTTTCGGGTTGGGGATGTGGTGCATCCGCCCGTGAAACTCCATATTTTCCCATACAGAAAGCTCATTATCAACGCTAGTTTGTTGTAGCACAACGCCGATGGACTGTTTAACTTGCAAGCTTTGACGCATCACGTCATATCCAGCTACCTGAATTTGACCGCTGCTGGGTTTAGTCAGCGTAGTCAGCATCCGAATTGTCGTCGATTTTCCGGCACCGTTGGGGCCCAGGAGACCGAACATTTCTCCGGCTTCAATCGTGAACGAAAGGTCATTGACAACAGGAATTTTGTTGTAGATTTTGCAGGCATTTTGCAGGGAAACAGCGGCACTCATAGGTATTTTTGTATCAATTATTGCGATCGATCTCTTGTTTCTGGGCCAGAGTTTGCCTGGTCAATCAACCATAATACTTGTGGCGGGTTTACTAACAATCTCAGATTCACATCCACAATAATATCTATCAACCTGCCCCAACCAAACGACAAAATTTGATGGCGGGCAATTCAACAGACATGATATCATCTCTGGATGCAGCAACAAGTGCGATCGACTAAATTTTCTGGTAACACTCATCGTTAAAAATAGCATAAAAATTAGGTTTTTATGCTATTTTTAACGAAGAATCTTGTTAGGGCAACCAATCTGAGTCTCACCCTCAGGTATCAGGCTGATTTTTTTAAATTAAAATCAGACTATTCATTACTCCAATCCTCGGACTTCTAGGTAGAGGTCGCTCTCAAACTGTCAACTGTCAACTGTCAACTGTCAACTGTTGAACGCTGGCATTACCCGCTTATTGCGGTTGAGTTAAGTCAGGGGTCAGTTCCACGATCCGCTTGTCAAGTTGGCGCGCGACTGAACTCATTGTTATAGCGGGTTTCTTGCCATCAACATACAGAATCATCAGATAACTTCCTATTTTTCCCCGTCGAAATACCGCGATTTCGAGATTCATCGTCACACCTTGTATTTTTCCTTGATTTGTCCACCCACGCGATACCTCCCCAATCTTTTCTTCTAAAGTTAAATTAGTAAGATTAGTAAATTGATATTCATTCTTACCACTACTGTTTAAACCTTTGGAGAACTCTTTAGCAAAAACATCTTCACGCATATCTGCGTCAAATTTAGCTCGCTCGATCTGGTTGGTCAGTTTTTGTGTAAATCCTAGGATTATTTGAAAATGCTGATCGTCGTTTTTGTTATAACCAAACACACTTGCTGGTTTCAATATCTGGAGACCGCTGACCAGTTTTTGCATGGTCGCAGGTGGCATCTCTACAAAACCTGCGGGTAAGTCTTGTAAGGTCAGGAATAGGTTGGACAATTCCGGTGCGGGAGTTGGAATATCCGCAGATAGAGTATTGGGAAGAGAGCGAATTGGAATTGCGATCGACTCTTTGCCAAGCGCACTGGCCAATCCAGCACTAATGAGCAAACATACCAAGAACACAAGTTTTTTTTTCATTCTTATTGCGGTTGAGTTAAGTCAGGTTTCAGTTCCATGATGCGCTTGTCTAGTTGCCGCGCGGTCGAGCTACTTGTCATAGTGGGTTGTTTGCCGTCGAGATAGATAATTGCGACAAAACTTCCTATTTTTCCCCGCCGAAACAGCACGAGTTCGACATTGATGAGTAAACCTCGTATTTTTCCTTGACTTCTCCATCCACTCGATACATCGCCAATCTTATCTTCTAAACTTAAAGGCGTAGCATTAGCAAAATTAAATTCCTTGTTGCTACTGTTTAAACCTTTAGAGAACTCTTGTGCAACTTTCTCTTCACGGACTCCTGCATCAAATTGAGATCGATCGATTGCGTTGGGCAGTTGTGTTGTAAATCCCATGACTATTTGAAACTGCTGGTCATCACTCTTTTGATAGCCAAACACGCTTGCTGGTTTAAAGTCAGGCGTACCAGTGCCCATTCTTTTGAGACTCGCAGGTGGCATTTCTGTAAAACCTGCGGGCAAGTCTTGTAAAGTCAGGACTAAGCCGGACAAGTCTGCTGCGGGAGTTGGAATATCGGCAGACAGAGTATTGGGAAGAGAGCGAATTGGAATTGCGATCGACTTTCCGACAACTGCACCGCCCAATCCAGCACTAATTAGCAAACACACCAAGAACACAACTTTTTTTTTCATTACTTCACCCTCTTGCGATTACCATGACCAATCTCTAACTCACTCTACCCCCAAAACGCTATCTTTTACTCTACCGCTTCTAATTCCTCTAATTCTTGTGTAGACTGCCATCCAGCTTGCCAGAGCGATCGATCTTTGAGCTGTTTGGCGTTCAGCCAGAAACGGACATTTGGATCGCAAGCCGCCACCATTTCCGCAAAAACCCATTGACCTTCGTTTTTTCTGTTGACTACTTGAAAGTGCCGCCACCCCCAAGTTTTTTGGTGAGAAGTCCATCGGGAACCAACTAAATAAGGAAATTTTTGTTTTTTCGGCACAGTGTTTTTGTTGACAAATATATGAGAAAGCAAGTTAATTGCATTGACACTCCCCGCCCTATAAGTGCGGGGATTCTAGGTTCACAGTCGCAACTTGCTCAACCAGGGTTGCCCCAAGTAGAGTAGAGGTTACAACTCCCCCAGCGTTACTTTGGGGATGTCCTCCCCTAGATTTTGCTTTAAGCAAAATGTTGATAGCCGCGTTTGTATCTCTGTGCAGGTTACAGCCGCAAACACAAACATGAGTTCTAGCACTCAGAGACTTTCTGACAACTCGTTTGCATTGGCTGCACTCAGCACTCGTGTAGTGAGGGGGAATAGCAACAGCTAGTTTTCCAAACTTGGTAGCAAAATAGTGAATCCACATTCTGAATAGATACCAGCTAGCGTCTGCAATAGATTTAGCTAAGCAGTGGTTTTTGAGCATATTGCTAATTTTTAAGTCTTCGTAGGCTACTAAATCGTTAGATTTGCATACGTTACGCGCCAATCTCTTAGCGTGTTCATTCCGTTGCCTACTTACCCTTAAATGTTTCTTGGAATATCTAGCCCTTGCTTGACGGCGGTTGTTCGATCCTTTCTGTTTTTTATAAATGCGACGTTGAGCGTGCTTGATGTCAGGTTCAGATTTTCTCAAGAATTTAGGATTGGGTTCGTGATATCCGTTGGAATCTGTGTAGAAAGATTCCAAACCAACATCTAAACCGATCTCTTTCCCTGAAAGAGGCTGAATATCTCGACACTCAACATCGACGCAAAACTGACAGTAATAGCCGTCGGCACGGCGCACCAATCTCACTCGTTTAATAGCTACTACTGGATAAGTATGGATGTCCCATTTACCCAGCAACTTTAGCTCTCCGATACCCTTCTTGTCGGTAAAGGTGATACGCCGTTTGGTTGGAATTAGCGACCATCCACTTGTCTTGTACTCAACCGAGCGATTGGATCGCTGAAATTTTGGGTAGCCCTTTTTACCCGGTTTTTTCTTTTTACAGTTGTCGTAAAATCGAGATATAGACAGCCATCCCCGCTCGGCAGCAGCTTGTACTGCCATCGCATTAAGCTCTTTAACAAAGGCGAATTCTTGGCGCAGTTTTGTAGAATACTTGTTCAAAGCAAATCGATCTATCTTGTCTTCCCTTGATGCGTCCATCCAGTAACGAATTGATTTGTTGCGGATGAATTGCACCGTCTGAATCGCTTCGTCGATCGCTCGATATTGAGATGGTTTTGCTTTGACTTTGTATTCAAGGACTAGCATTGATTCTCCCGCGATTTTACGCTTATTCTAGTATACTACAAGCAGAAAAAACTTCCCGTAAAATATCAAAGCCGTCCTATAAGGACGGGATTTGAAACCCAATTTTCTGATAACTTTTTCTGTGGGATGATATTAATATCATAAATAAAAATTGTTCCTTAGTTCAAGTCATTCACCGGATATCCTCCCTCAGAAAGTTCCACATCTCCAACCGTTACCGTCCAGCCCGACTCCCACGCCTAACCCGGACAAAAATTTCAGATTGTTGCCGGCCCTTCTACAAATGCTGTACCGCGTGAAATTCATACCTGCGACAGTTGCTCAGTATTTAATAGAGGAGAACTCCCAACTCTTTACTCTGTCTGCAAGTAGATGGGTTTATTGTAACTTGCAGGAGTTTCGTCGCGGGACTCAAAAATAAAGGCAGTCTCGCGACTGCCCGTGTAATTAGTTATACCTATTCGATAGGGTTGATTTTTCAGCCGATCGACAAATAGCAAATTTATCCAGCACGAACTCAATCTTGAATCTCAAATCTAAAAGCAAATAACCCAGGTTTTAGTTGTGGACAATAACCCCGTTCTGCGAAACTTACTCAAATCTACTTTTAGAGCAGGTTTGACGCTCACTTCCTGTGTCTGCCAAAGCGGTGGGCCGCTTCCGATCCGCAGGCATTTTTCGGGTTCAACTCTCCCTACAAACATTTTTTCAATCCGAATTGTGTCTCATTGACCCTGTAGGGTTCAACAAAAAAGCACTTTTAGACAAGATTGACTAATTAATGTGATTCTGTCGCTGCCCCTTAATTACTTCCGTGTGAAGGCTTGTGGCCCGATAAATCTAGAGGAAGTTGGGGCAGCCGGAGTCGCACTGCATTTGTTTGCAGCCAGAGAGTGATGGCGTGCTTCCGCTGTGGAGTCACGTACTCTCCGGGTCTGATCACGCCAGCACAGACGCCGATGTTTTTAATAAGGGTTTCTCGCTCCGATGAACTTGCACCCTGTAGCAACCTGACTTGGGCTTTGATAAAATCCACGTTCATAGCAGAAAGTAAAAGTAACTAAAGAACTCAGTTAAATAGCGATGCTTTGGTTCCAATTGTAACTCTAAAACCACTTGGTACGAATCCAATTGATTCAAGATCCCCGGGATGGGGATCGGGGCCTCTAGAGCTAGCCAACTTTATTTACTTTATCTGTTTTTGCTAGCAAAAGTGTCACCATGCTAGCAGTTTTGACAGAATTTTCCATAGTTAAGAACTGTTACAAATTTACCTAGCTTCCTACAATAATGCAGAGTTTAGTGCTAACGCTACTCTCTGGGACTCAAAAAATTCACCACAGTCTCCCGATCCTTGCCTTCTTACGTTTTAGCCTCCCCCATAGGGAAGGGATCGATCGCCAAAAATTCCTCTTACATCGCCCCTCTTAACACCCAGACACTACCACCTCACCCTATTGATTTAGATCCCCGCATATGCCTTGCTGTGGACTATAACTTTAGGCATACGTATTGTTACGGGGGCTACCATAAGCGAGCAAGTGTTAATTCTTGTTTATAGATGATATATTTTTTGGCTATTCTTCCAAAGCCATGATTTGTGTTAATTAAGGCAGCTTTATGATGTCCGCACCAACTAAGACTCGGAACTTCTGAGTCGATACATTTTGCTCTCTGTGGCGATGAATTTGTTTTCTAAATTCATTGGGGACGATCGCACACCGACGACAATTGCGAGTTGCGGCTAATTTTGTATAATTTATAACAGAGTGATTAATTCTAATAATTTAAAAACAGCACAATTTTCAATTTTTTCCCATCCGTCACTCGCTCCTAACAGCCAAAAAGATGGGTCAAACAAATCAATACGGCAATACCCACACCCTCAATCTTTAAAATCCCGATTTCACCTTCGCATTTGGTAGTCAATAGCAGTTATATATGGCGGAATTTGCTAGTTCCTAAACTTAAGAGTAAGTATCGAATTACAGCAAAACAGAAGCAATTAATGCCAAAATAAAAAAATAATTTTAGATTTAAGCTGACTTATTGAGGATTTTGGCATCAATCATTTTTTCATAAAACCATCGTTACAGCCATCATTGCGGTAAAAACAAACCTGGCTTTTGAGTCTGGAGAGGCTGGTCTATGGAGGTTTTGGAAATATTGGACGTACACGATAAATATTGATTAACACGCATCTACAATATGTTTTAGTTTCGCAAAAGGCATCGACCTGATAGCATATAAAATCCCCTCTCGCTGGCTCTGCGAAGGGGAAATAGTCCATGATATTATTGTTTAATACGCTCGATGTGTCGTTATCTTCTTGCACTATCAAGAGGTATGGATTGCTATACCTATCTTGACCCCCTAGCTAAGATAATTTCCCGGTGGTAAACCGGAAAATCATTAACTAAATCAACCTTTTTTCTGGCGTTGCAGCTTAGTTTTCCAATTGGCGATCGCCTTTTGAGCCGGCTCATAACTCTTAGTACCCGACGGCACCAGCGAAGCAGCTTCAACTGCCTCTTTCAACTTTCCTTGAGAGGCACGCAACTGAGCAATTTTGAGAATAGCTCCGCTCCACTCTCCAATCAACTGCTGAGCTTCTTCATGCTTTGGCTGACCGGGCTGAATTTTATTCGCTTGCTGGATGCCTTTACTGTAGGAAGAGGCAGCCCCCCGCTTAATTTGACTCGCAGCCGCCGATAGCAAAGCAGCATTGACATCCTGCTCTTTGGATAGCTCCTCCCACTGAACGATCGCCTGTTTCGACTGATTGTAAACCGCTTGATTCACATCAGGCATTAATTTAGCCGCGCCGATCGCCCCGGAGAAATTGCCCCTAGCAGCCCGCCCGTTAGCAATATCCAAAATCACCAAACTCCAGCGCTCAATATCCTGCTGAGCCTGCGGGTAGAGCGGATCGCTAGGCGGAATCGTTCGAGCCTTAACCACCGCTCGATTAAAACTAGAAGCAGAACCATCCTTGAGGAAAGTTTTTGCCTCAGCCCACACCTGCTGGCTTGAGGGAGGCTGCTTGCTATCAGTCGCTGCTTGTACCGCGCGCGGTTGGTTCTGCGCCACTCCACCACCAGCAGATTTTTGAGTCCCGGGGTTTTGGGCATTCTCAGCAGGCGATCGAGAATCTCCTTCCTGCTGACCGATAAAAATCGATTTGTTCGTCAGAAAAACACCCAACAGCAGCACCAAAGCGGTAGCTCCACTCCACAAAACTAACTGCTGTAAAAATGACTTATCCGATCCCCCGTTATCCGTATCCTCGGGCTGTTGCGAGTTCGGTCGATCGCCCCCCCCACCGCTTCCTGGTCTGACAGCATTCGGCTGCGACACAGGAGTCCTCTCAACCGAGGCATCAACCGCGTTGCGAGTTGCCTCGGGCACCTCCATTTGAGCAGTAGCCACAGCCATTTGCGGGCGATCGATCCCATCAGCCATCGCAACCGTCATATTGCCGTTGCGTCCGGCCAATGCAGAAGTCGGCACCCCAGCAGCATCAGGCAAAATCACCAAATGAGCCTTTCCAGGAGGATTCACCACCATCAAAGGTTCTTGTTTGGGACGCAAATGGTGGTCGCACAGCTCCGGTAGCCGATCGCTCAAGAAACGGTCTAAACCCTTAAGCGTCATGCACTGTCCCGATCGCAGCCCCTCTAAAAGCGCCGTCGTAAAAAATCCTTGACGCAGAGCAGAAGTTTCGCGCGAAACTTGATTCGGGCGGCAAGAAAGCACCGTCGGGATTTCCAGTTCCCGGGCCAGCTCTGCCGTTTGAGTGCCGATCGTTTCCCCCGCCTTCACTGTCTGGCTGCGGTTCATATCCACCAGCACCAACACCGTTTCCGTAGGAGCATTTTTCAGAGTATTCAACAGCAACTCTACCGGAATCCCCGTACCCTGAATGTCAGCCGGATTGCCATCAACAGGCATCAAATAATCCTTACCTTCATAGCTGACACCGTAGCCGCTGAAAAAACACCAAAGTAAATCTCCGTGTTGTAAATGTTCCGCGCAGAGGCTTTCGGTCAATTTCAGAATATTTTCCCGATTCGGATACGTAGATTGACCCCACAGCGACGGCGAGCTATCCGTCATCAACAGACATCCATCCGGCGCAAAACCAGCCTCCTCAGTCAAAAAACCGTAAAGTGCCTCTGCATCCTCTTGTGCATAACTCAAAGGCTGGAGTAACTGATATTGATTGATGCCTATTGCAATACAAGCGTGATGTTTCATCCCATATGCCCTATATATATAGTGGACAGATACATTTAACCCAGTAGAGGCTGGCAATCAGCCTCTACTGTGTATGGCGCGATGTGGTAAGATGCAATCTCACGACTACGCGGAGGTATCTCTCAAAGGCTTTAACAAAATGTTAAAGGCGCCATTTATCTCACGACCAATTGCGTGACCGCATTCAGGGGCAACAAATTGTTTGTTACCTGGTAATTTTGTGTGGCTCTGTCCACACTTTCAACAGCTTTTAGATCTATATTCTTCCATTACGTCTACTACAATACATCCACGTTTAGATGCTTGATGCTTCAACGTTTGAAAGAAACGGTATGCAGCTCATGCTACCATCGCTGCTGCTGTTTTGGTAGCCAACCGACCTTCCGGTGCTTTAGCATCTCGGTAGAGCGACTTTCGCTTAGTCCGCTTACCTCGATCGTTCTTCTTTCTGTTTGTGGCTGCTGACGCCTCGGCGAACCAGGGTTGGATTCGATGGTCAAGCTTGCACAAAACGATAACACATCGCCGTTTAACGTTAAAACGACTTTCGCCTCCTTAGTCAGATAAGTAGTTGTCCGAAGGCAGAACTGAAGTATCTGATACTCCTACTATATTGCAGTCAAAAATTATACCCTCTGCCTGCATTCATAAAATGACGTTAAATTGAATACACAGGTCAGTTTATTTGTTCTATGTGAACTAATTTTCAGCAAACTACACCAAACAGGAGTAAAGCGCCAATGGTCTCTACCGCCCCAAAAGAAATATCCACCCACAGGGAATCGCTATTGAAGCAAAAGCATCCTAAAACTCACAACCATTATAGGTTTCAGGATTTTTTTGCCTTCGATCGCGAGTTTGGTACAATTAACGACTGGAATAAGTCCCGCAACATTTTTACCAGCGAAGACTTCATCATCGGTTTAGTGGAGGGACTCGAAGAAGAAGTAGGCCCGGCGTCCTCTGTCATCATGTATACTATTGGTTGCCAGTGGGGGCTGCAAGATTCCGAATTTTTTCAAAAATGGTTTAGCGCCGAATTCAGCCAGAACATTCGCCAGTCGAATCTGATGTTCCTGCTAGAAACTTGGTGGTGGCCTTTCACTGCTCAAGGTTGGGGTCGCTGGGAAGTTGACATGAGCGATCGCAAACATGGCTGCATCTTCATCAACCTATTTGACTCAGCAGTTGCTCGAACTTTGGGCGACGTAGGCAAACCAGTTTGTCACCTATACGCCGGTTTGTTCGCCGGTTTCTTCGGAGCTCTAGTCAAAAAGCCTCTCAGTTGCATAGAACTCCAATGTTACTCAATGGGAGAAACCTATTGTAAATTCCTCCTCGGCAACCCAGACAAAATTGATGCAGCAGCATTCTGGCTCAACGAAGGTGCCAACGCCCGCGATATTCAAAATCGACTGCAACACGGTGAAATATTGCGGTAAACAACCTGGAAAGGCACATCCTCTGCCCTGCCTTTCCTCCCACCAATTTCGCGATCGCACGCATAGCGACCGATGGTGGGTATCTCCAGGCAGGAAGAAAGATGAAAAGTCAAACTTCATGGTTGGGTAAGTCTGTCCAAGACTTCTTTGGTCACTATAATTGGCTGGGACAACCTTTAGAAACCCAAAATGGCTCGACTTCTGGTCAAGCGCTGAGTTTAACGCGATCGGTAGCAGACTTTTTTCAAGCTATTTCTTGGGAAGGAATTCCCGAAGTAGGCGCCCTACCCCTACCGCCACCCTTGCCAGCAATTTCTATTTCTGAACCTGCCGAAGTCACCATTGACGATCTATTCGACCTCTTTTAATCTGCGTGGGGAATTGGAAATGGCCAATAGTTAATATTGGTTAGTTGTTATTTGTTATTGGTGGTAATTACGAAAACTATTACCAACTGCCAACTGCCAACTGTCAACTGTCAACTGTCAACTGTCAACTGACTTCCTTTTATCAATTACCGATTACCAATTAATTAAAATCATGCACCCTGAGATTGAGGCCCTGCTGGATCAGGCAGAAACCCGCTTTCTAAAAGGCGAAGAACTCATAGCCTTTAAGCGTCAAGCTGCAATCCTCGCCCAGCGCTTGAAAATTTACGAATTTTTGCGAGAGAAGGAAGCAAGCATCTTCCAACCAATAGCCAACAAGCTACAAGAAAAATTCCCCGACGAAAAAGAAGAAAACTTAGAACGATCGCTCAAACACTGGGTTTTAGTCTTGCGTTACTGCGCCATGGCCATGCTGCTGAACGATCGAGATTTTCTCGAACAGCGACTTCTCGACTGGGTTTCCGGTATAGTCGAAGCCCACCAAACTCAAAAAATCGAAGCAACTGTTTGCAATATGTTGCAAACTCGTTTAAAAGAACTGCTTTCCGAGCAAGCAAGAGCATTATTGCAACCATTCTTTGACCAAGCAAAATCAATGATTGTTGACCAAGGCAATAAAGAATAGGCAACAGGTAATACTTTAAAAAATGTAATTCAGGAACCATAAATTATGAGTTATAAGTAATAAATTTAATTTTAAACTTAACCCTCATAACTCCTTTTTTACAAACAATCAATTGCCAAATCCAAATTTCCTACATCGATAATAATTAACCTCTTCCGTCTTCCTTCCACGTCCCCATTGCCGATTACCGATGATTAATATTGCCGACTTGCTCAAACAGCCCCGCCTCCCTGGAAACTACTTTGCCAGCGATGCCTACGTCCGAGGCGACCTCGAACTAGGCCTGCTCGAAAACCGCCGGGGCGATCGGCTCATAGCCCTCCCAGAAACACTGATTCAAGCCATTTATATCGGCTTAGAACAAGAAACAGGCCAAGCCGCCCGCCTCGTGCTTTTCAACTGCGGTCGTTGGTGGGGGAAAAACTTCTACGTGCGCTTTTGCGAAGAAGTCAGCGAATACTACGGCCAGCCAGTTTCCGAAATGGAAATGGTAGAATTTATTCAGTCCTTGCAACAGTGCTGGAAAACTCACGGATGGGGAAAATTTGAATTTGACCCCAGCTATTCCGAACAGGGATTTTTAATAGTAAAGATTGGTAACTCTCTTTTTGCTAAAACAGCTCCCAAGTCGAAGCGGCCGGCCTGTTATTTAGAAGCAGGCATCTTAAGTTCCTTCTTTAGTCAGCTTACAGGTCGGGAACTCCACTGCCTGCAAACCTCCTGCGAATCCTTGGGTTCGGACTGCAACCGCTTTATTTTAGGACTGCGCGATCGCCTCCAACCAGCAGATTCTATGGTCGAAGAAGGACAAGCTCACGAAGCTATTATCAGTCAGCTTTGCCAAAAAAACTGACTTGTGTGACAGCTATTAGTTTATTGTCAATAGCTATCAGCTAGGTTATTGGGCGGCTATTTTATCCACCCGACGATCGAACATTACAGACAGTTAAATTATCAAAAATCTACAGAGTTTAAAAAATGGCTCTAGCTATTTCAAAAAAGTTTGACTGTAACTCAATAAGCTTGGGTTAGCTAAGCGTTTCATTGCTGTCCCCGCTCCCTTCGGGAGCGATATGTTATGAAAGCAATCACCAAGACTTTCTTGGGTTCTCAAGTAACAACAGGTGCAGGCATAAAAATTATCTTTTTAACCCAAGCTTAAGTAGTTGGACAAGATTAATTACACTGCGATGCTCGCAAAGCTTCCCAAGTAGTAATTCCCGAGCATTTTTTGTGTAATTAATTGTGTCAGGTTACTTATTGGACTATAACTCGCACCTAGACAATTCATGACTTACGTTAGAACAATACTCCGGACATAATTTTGGCTAATTTTAATGCTCAAAGTCCTATCGAGGCAACTGCTGGAACTCGATATTTTTTTTAATATCAGTGGTGGAGCCTAACAAGATAAAAAATTACTCTTGAAGTTTAACGCCAAAAAAACGTTACATAACAGTTCAAAAAACTGTCAGTATTGTTAGAAACTCATAAAATTTAAAAACAATCACAACCTCAAACTTTTTTCTCAAACTTAATGGACGCCAATGAACTTCTAAATCGATATGCAGCCGGCGAAAGAGATTTTAGACAGGCCAACTTGCGCGGCATTGTGTTGAGTCCGATCGATTTATACCGTTCCAGCGATGCCCCAACTCTACGTTTGGACAATCTTAACGAACACCAGCACAGACCATACTTAATCGGTGCTAACCTCAGTCAAGCCGACCTCACAAAAGCCCATCTGAGCCGAGCCAACCTCAGCAAAGCCGACCTCAGCGGAGCCAATCTGACCGGCGCCAACCTCATGGCAGCAAGTCTCAGCGGAGCCAATCTCACCGACGCCAATCTCACCGACGCCAACCTAGCGGGAGCTCACCTGAATTGGGCAAACCTAACAGGAGCAATTCTCCCCAAGGCAAATCTCATAGGTGCAGATATGAGCGCAGCAAACCTCACCAAAGCCGTTCTGAGCGAAGCAAATCTAAGTAAAGCCTATCTGATTAAAGCCAATCTCAACGGCGCAAACTTGAAAGATGCAGACTTGACTCTAGCAAGTCTCAAAGAGGCAGACTTGAGCGACGCACAGCTCACCGGAGCCGAATTGTCCAAAGCCAACCTAGCCGGAGCCAACTTAACCCGTGCCGAACTCAGCAAAGCCAACCTCAGCAAAGCTAACCTCAGGCGAACTAACCTCACTCAAGCTTATTTAAACAGCGCGTGTTTGAGCGAATCAGATCTCAGCGAAGCTTGCTTGGACAGAGCAAATTTGTGCAAAGCAGATATGAGCAAAACCTACCTCAGAAAGATTACTTTGAATGGCTGCCACTTAAGCGGTATCAACCTCAGCGGGGCAGATTTGGGCGGTGTAGACTTGAGCCGCAAACTTTTAACCGGAATTAATATGGCAGAGGCATTGTTGAACGAAGCCAATTTCAGCGGTGCTTATTTGATGGAAGCTAACTTGAGTGGAGCCAACCTCAGCAAAGCCAACTTGAGCGGGGCATACCTGATCAATGCCAACCTTTCTAATTCTTGCCTGCGTGAAATTGACTTGAGCAAAGCTAACCTCAGTAAAGCCAATTTGCGGAAAGCTGACTTGACAGGAGCAAACCTCCGCGGAGCCATTCTGAGTGAGGCGGATTTGGGGGGAGTTAACTTGCTTGGAGCCATTCTTCCTAACGGCAAAATCTATCACGGTTAATGCGATACCAGTCCGCTAAAACAATACAACCGTTGCCCCTTGCTCCAAGCATTTCTGTAATCAGTCATTCCCGCTCGAAAATGGTATGACTTTCCTTGATTATTTACCGACTATAGTGCGGTTGATGTCGAGAATCGGAAAAAATAAGCTGACTTCTTCAGCAGTCAGATATTGTTTTATTACCTTTTTCATGACATCGTAGGTCACGGTCGAACTATTACGACTGTGAACAGCGCCTAAAATACTTTGCAACCAAAGCAGCAGCCGATCGCGCAACCGTTCAGTATCATTAATCAACAGTGCTGTCGCCGAATGCCTCAATACCCGCACACCATCTCCACGGCACTTTTCAGTCAGATCTTGAGAACCGCGGCGATATAAACTAGGGTCGATAGACTGCATTTGTGCTTCCACCTGCCGAATAATTTCTTTTTCAGAGGCTTGAAGTTTTTTATAAGCGCTCATCCGGTGATTTAAAGACTGAAAG
The DNA here is from genome assembly GCF_020738035.1 of Microcoleus sp. PH2017_28_MFU_U_A. Lineage (NCBI taxonomy): Bacteria > Bacillati > Cyanobacteriota > Cyanophyceae > Oscillatoriales > Microcoleaceae > Microcoleus > Microcoleus sp. PH2017_28_MFU_U_A. Next base: position 3,547 of record NZ_JAEQCX010000077.1, on the reverse strand, counting down.
TAGTCTTTCAAAAATTGCAGCTCTTCGGCAGTGGCGTAGCGTCCGTCTGCTTCCGTGCTCAAACGCGCAAGTTGGCTCAACATAGATTTTTCTCAACTACTAAAATACAAACATATCAGTTTTAAGCTTCTTTAGTACGAACTAAATATTGTCCTACTTGGAAGCGGGTTTCATTAAGCTGTGTAACGATCGAACGAGTAATTAACTTTCCCGATTCTACAACTACTTGACCCGTAATTGGGTGTAACAAATCTTGCTGAGCTCGGCGACCGATCAGAGCTTCCACATTTTCAATAGCATTAATGTACATCCCGGCAGGTATCTGTACAACGACACCCTCGCCCATAATTTGAGCCTGACAAGCAAGTCGCGAATTGGATGCCGCTGTAGTAATGACCTCCAGCGTCCTCCTCTCGCGGCGGTTCATGTCAGACAAACCTTCCATGCCCTCTTTAATGTAAACGTGGCAGGTAGCGCACATTCCTCGCCCCCCGCATTCCTTAAGAACGTCTAAGTCTTTGGAAAGTAAGGCAGCCAGGATATTCGATCGGGTTTCCACTGCCATTTCCTCGGCAATTGGATCGAGTCTAATAATTTTAACCATATTGATTTTTCATCCTGTCAAGTTCAGTATGCAAGTGCGATCGACATATTCAAAGCCAAAAAAATTTGGCTAACACTCAAAAAAGCTAAGATGGCTTGACGACAGCATCAACTTCTGGCTCTCTAACCCAGATTGCATAACCGCTAGCTGTTTTGGTAATCGCTGTTGAGTCACCCCTATTCGCCAACTTAGCCACGATGGCTAAAACCTTCGATGGTTCTTGGACGGCTTTGAAAAAACTGTAATACTCACAATCAACTAAAATAGCAGCCACAGGCAGTTCCAGATCCGGCACCCGAATCCGGCAAGATTGATACTGACTGCGAAACTCAAGGATTTTGGTAGGTGCGACCGTGCGATCGCTCCTCGGAGGCTGAGAATGAACCTGAGATAACATAGCAGTACCTGGCGATCGATTCAAAAAATTGAATTTTTGTCAGCATTCTTTACATATTTTAATACTAGCTCAAGCTTTTTCTATAATTAGACCGATGCAACATTCTAAGTACCGTATTTTAGGGCTAGTCGGACAAGGGCAATTTGGTCGAGTTTTTTGTGCCAGCGTTCGAGAAACTCCCGCCAAGGACTCCCGCCTCACCAGCCAACTGGTTGCTCTCAAAGAACTCAGCCATCAAAAAGCCCCAACTAGCGAATTTTTAAGAGAGCTGTGGTTTCTGATCACCTTGCAGCACCCCAACATTGTCACCTGCCGAGCTCTCGAACACACAGCCACAGGCAGATACTTGGTTATGGACTACTGCGAGGGAGGAACTCTCCGTAACCTGCTCAAACAAGACCGTCCCTTGCGACTGCTCGAAGGTTTACAGCTAGTCATGGAACTTTTAGCAGGCTTAGACTACGCCCACCGCCGAGGCGTAGTTCATTGCGACATCAAACCCGAAAATATCCTCCTCACTCTAGGCTCCAAAGGTTGGTCGCCGAGGCTATCTGACTTTGGCATCGCCCGCCGACTTCCAGAAATCGGTACAACTCGCCTCCACCAAGAAATTTCTCCCGACGCTACCGTAGGTTCCCCGGCATACATGGCTCCAGAGCGGTTTTACGGTCTTTATTCCCCCATGTCAGATATATATGCAGTGGGAATTTTGCTGTTTGAGTTGCTCATGGGCTACCGCCCTTTCGGCGGAGCCCCCGGAGACTTGAGGTGGGCGCACCTGAATCAACGCTTGCAACTTCCCGACGCCATCCCCGAACCGTTGCAAGCAATAGTCAAAAAATCTTTGGAAAAGCTGCCGGCCCGCCGTTTTGCCAGTGCTTCCCAAATGGCTCAAGCTCTGCGACTGATCATGTACGACCCCGCTGTCCGGCAATTGGGCGACTGCATTGTTCCTTGGGAAAACCCCACAACCAACAACGCTAAAAGCCTGAAGTCGGACACTGACTCTGCGCTGGAAGTCGAAGAGGAAAAATCATCACAGCCGGCTATTAATTTACTTCGGACTGTTCGTTATTCGGTTTTGCAGCCAAAACCGCTAATACTTCCTGCACCGCTGACTGCTTTAATTGCCACGGAAAAGTATCTCTACGCTTCTGTAGGTAAAGAGGTGAAGGTTTGGTGTCAGCCGGGACAACACGCAGTTACAACAGAAGAAATGCCGACTTCTATATTAATGCCGGAAATTGTGCGTGGCATTTTACCTGCTTCCCACGGCTGCTGCGTTCTCACTCAGCAAAAACTTTACTGGCAGGGCGACGGCTCCTCAGAGCCTCAGTGCCTAATGGATATGGGTTTAAGGCAAGGTGCAGATGCTTTTAAAGCTGCTATTGATTCTCAGGGTCGCTGGTTGACAGTAGCTGTTCCCGGCGAACTGCGTTTTTATGCTTTAGCTGACAATAGCACTGCGGGCGATCGAGAAAAAGCCCTAAAGCCGATCGCTACTGTGGCGTTACCGGAACACTATTTACCAGAATTAACGTTTTTGGATCGACGACACGTTTTAGCCGTTTGGCCAGACAACGAACCAAAAAATCCCCAAACTATTTTTAGAGTTTACACTCGCCGTGGCACATCAGTGGGTTCTGTAAAGTTGTCTGCCAGCGTCGGACAGATGTTGTTGACACCTGAGCCTTATACCTTGCTGGGAATTCCCCAAGGTGGTAAAGCCGCTGTGTTGTCGATGAAATTGTGGCCGCTCAAGCTAGCGCGAATTCCTCTTGAAAGTTTGCCTGTGTCTGCTTGTGTGACTAATTGGGGATGGGTGTTGGCAGATGCTGGGGGGCAGATAGCAGTGTTAAACAGTCAAGGGATTCAAGTAGGCAATTTTAGTGGCCCTGCCTCACCTCGGGCGATCGCCCCTTGGGGCAGCACAGGTTTGGTGATTGCTGCCAATACTGAGTCCGAGACTCACTTGCACTTTTTAGATGTAGATGTTGAGGAGACTAACCCGCGATCGAATCTCAAAGGCTGATAAATGGTCTAACTGAAAATGTTTGGGGGTGGCTGTAATTAAGGAGATTGTAGTTGCGGGCGATGGATTTGTGTGGGGCTAGGACTTGCAGGTGGGCGATCGATCCGATCGCATACCCCAATCTCCCTGAGTCAAGTACAACGAATGCAGGCACTACTCATATATATATGAATCAGATTGACCAATCACCTAGTGCTGTGGTGAACAGGGTGCGATCGGGCTGACACCGTAACCAAAGTCTTAGTAGCTCTGACTAAATCCAATTATATCCACCTCTGAAGTATTCTACAGACGGCTGTCAAAAACGAGATGGGGGTAAAAAAGCAGGTTCTGGCGTTAAAGCAGATGGGGCGATCGGATATGGGAGCCGGAAGGAACACCCGAAACCCATACGGTGCATGGCTTCAAAAAAAATTCAAAATTATTTTCGCAAAACGCTTGACAAGCCCTTGCGAAATAAGTATATTAATAAAGCGCCAGAGAGAGAGCGGTTCACACCGCGAACTTAAGGCAC
>NZ_JAEQCX010000076.1:0-32549 GCF_020738035.1 Microcoleus sp. PH2017_28_MFU_U_A | reverse complement strand
GGAAAGCACTCGTAGGTGTCGTGACCTTACTAACGTAGCCTAGTTAAAGACTTAGACTGGCTATCTCGTCCACTTTTGTCCAGTGTTTAGCGGATAGCAGCAAGTGCCCTCAATTCAGGAAAAAGAAAATCCAAAATTTTCTTCTGCCTTTTTCTGGGCTTTTTACTTTCTGCCGAAAGACGCCGCTGCCTTACCCGAAAGCTCAGCATTGGGTGATTGACAGTCCTCGTTTGTTAAAAAGCCTGCCGAGATTTATTGTATAGATTTAAGAGAGCTTATATGAGAAAAAATGATAAGTTTTATTACGCGGAAGCTGTCAGTAGGCAGTTGTCAGTAGGCAGTTGTCAGTAGGCAGTTGTCAGCCGTCAGTCCAATCCCATCCCGAAGCCCAACTCAACACTTAAAACTCTTCCCTAATCTATGGAAACTTCACCCGATATCAGTGCTGCGGTTCGTCGGCTTTACGATACTTTCCCTTTTCCGCCCGATCCTTTGTCCGACGAACCGCCCCCGGGCTACAACTGGCGCTGGAGTTGGCCTGATGCTTACAATTTTTGCACCGGTCAAAAGCCCCAAAAACTCGATATCCGAATTTTAGATGCTGGCTGTGGCACGGGTTCGAGTACGGATTATCTGATTCACCTTAACCCAGAAGCGTCGGTAACGGCGATCGACCTTAGTTCCGGTGCTTTGAAGGTAGCACAAGAACGTTGTAGGCGATCGGGCGCGCGAGAAGCAGATTTTCGGCACCTCAGCCTGTACGATGCCGATCGACTCGAAGGCGAGTTCGATTTGATCAATTGCGTGGGCGTGTTGCATCATTTGCCCGATCCGATTCGTGGCATTCAAGCACTGGCGGCGAAGTTGGCTCCTGGTGGATTGATGCACATTTTTGTGTATGCTGAATTGGGCCGTTGGGAAATTCAATTGATGCAAAGGGCGATCGCCCTGCTCCAAGGAACTCAAAAAGGCGACTATCCCGATGGTGTGAAAGTCGGCCGTCAAATCTTTGCTTCTTTACCAGAAACCAACCGTCTTGTCAAGTACGAAAAACAGCGTTGGGCGGGAGAAAATCAGCGAGACGAATGTTTTGCGGATATGTACGTTCACCCGCAGGAAATTGACTACAATATTGAGACTTTGTTCGAGTTAATTGATGCTTCGGGATTGGAATTTATCGGTTTTTCAAATCCGGGATATTGGCAATTAGAAAGACTTTTGGGGAAAGCGCCGGAATTGATAGAAAGAGCTCAGGGTTTGACGGAACGAGAGCTTTATCGATTAATTGAATTGTTGGATACGGAAATCACTCATTACGAGTTTTTCTTGGGCAAAAAGCCTGTTAATAAAATTGATTGGTCGGACGATCAGGCACTTTTGGCGGCAATTCCAGAGTTGAGTGGTTGTATGCACGGTTGGCCGAGTCAACAGGTGTTTGATTGCAACTACCAATTGGTCAATTTGTCAAGTGCTGAATTTGAATTTTTGCAAGGTTGTTCACCCCCCCCAGCCCCCCCTTGCCAAGGGGGGGAGAAAGAGGTACAGAAAACTGTGGGAGAGATTTTGGCGGATGTTGAGGTGGGATTGGATGAAGTGCGATCGATCTTATCAAAACAGTTAATTTTGCTAACACCGAGTTGAGTCGTATCGTAGGGTGCGTCAGTTAGTGTTATTTTTGCTAAAAATCGAGAATCTACGAACTGACGCACCCTACAAGAAGAGCCGTAGGGTGCGTCAGTTAGTGTTACTTGCACTAAAAATGGATAATCTCGAACTGACGCACCCTACCATTTCTGTTAAATTCCCAATTAATCAAGGCTTTACAGTTGGAGGATTAACAGCCGTAATTTGTGAATAACGAGCGAAATCAGCAATGTTAAAAGTTAGGATATGGGTTAAACCATGAACTAGCATAGCAGCAACTAGCCGCGCATCATGAACGTTAACACCTATAACCTTATATGTTATCACCAGTCGCTCCCATTCTTGATAAATTGCTTCGGTATCCAACAAGAGAGGAAAAAGCTGTTTTAAGCGATTAATTTCTGCCTCTGCTTCTATTGCAGAACGCCCTAATCCATTTCTCTGGATCGGGCGCGTGCAAACGTTCCAAAACTCGATCAAATTTTGGGGTACGATATAAAGTTGTTCCCCGCGATCGCGCAGAGTAATCACAGCATTAACGGCATCATGATTCATTGGGTGTGCTGTATCGATGCTACGCAGCAGTATGTTTGTATCTACGAGAAACGGCATTTAACCTCTGTCTCCATAAATGCTCTCTCTGCTAATAGCTTCATCTGAAAGAGTGGAGAGATTTAGGGTACGATGACTGTCAACCCATTCTTGAAATGCTATTGACCATTCTGTTGGGGTAGCTGTTTCATAAAATGGACGTTGTTGAGGTTCAATTAGCTGTTTGAGCATCGCATCTAGTAATGGTTTAATCTGATCCGCCGTGCGGCTAGTAATTTTTGCCAAAACTTGAGTAATAGTCTGTATCTCTTGTTGGTGAGATTGCTGAAGATTGTGCAGCATAGTTATCCTTGAGTGCAAGTTTTTGGGTTGATGATAGCAGGGTCGATCGCACTTTTTAAATTGATTGTCATATTATAACTCTAGCCCTAATATTGCTCACACCGAGTTGAGTCGTAGGGTGCGTCAGTTGTCCTTATTTTCGGTAAAAATCGACAATCTACGAACTGACGCACCCTACTTGAACTAGAGCCTGGTAAAATCCCAAATCCCAAATGGATTGACACAGGCCCCCAAATATGGATACGCTTTGAAGTTAGAGGTTGCTTTGCTTGTAGAGGAAGTGGCCCGCGTCGCCCAAAAATCTAGTTGCACTGCCCAAAGCTGCTAGTAACAGCAATGGACAGCTAACCGCCAAACTGGAATCAGCAGTCTGGAGGCTAACGGAGTATCTTAACACTCTCTGTAGCCGCCCTGCTATGCCTTGAAATGCGGGGCGGCTGGGTTTTTGGGTTTTTCTAGAAAACCCAAAACCAGGAGAACATATTATGTCACAGGAATTTTTGCCTGACGATAACGAATCCGATCGCCCAAATGACGACTCAGCAGCAGAATCCGAACAGGATGTGCTGTGTGTAACAATCACAGGTTCGCCCCAGGCTGTCAGGGAAACTATACTCACTTTGTACCGATTGGGATTTGCGGAAGTGGGTGATTGGAGTCAGCTACAGCGTGCAGCCAATCCGAAGCAAGTGATGAGTGTGCTGATTCGCCGTCGGAAGCGCAAAGCGTAGGTGTTTGCTCGTTCCCAGGCTTGAGCCTGGGAACCAGTTAAGAAGACCAACAAATATCAGGCACGTTACTTTACTAAATCAGGATAAGAGCATATCTTAATTTAGAGGCTGAAACCCCTTTAAAAAAGCTAGGCGGGGAAAGGCACATTTCCCCGCCTAAGCCTTGTAACCATTGAAAAACCGATAGTGTGTCACATGAACACTTTATGTGTTATCTTAACTTTTTTGAATAGTTGAGAGGCATTATGGGAAAAGCAAAACAAAGAAAAAAAGCGCGTCGTTTAGGAAAAACATCTACTACACCACAAACCTCAACATCCTCAAACATTTTTTATAGGACTCTTCACCAAATTTCAGAAATTGAAGATGTTGAGTTTCAAAAAAATCGTGAAAATTCACCATATTTGGCGTTACTGTGGTCTGCTCTAGTTGCTTTTCATAATGATATTGACAATTACACATTATTAGAAATTGTAGATTTTTGGAAAAAATACTGGGAAAAAGCTGCATATTTATTAGGTGAAATAGAACTTAGCGAGCATCGACATCTAATATGGATGAGTAATATAAAAACCATGAGATTAATGATTTTAAAAAACTTGGAAAACTCTTTAAAAAACGATAACCAATATTTTTTAGAACATGGAACAACACCTTTTTCATCTATGGCAGAAACGACAATAGAAGTAGCACTGTCTATGTATCGTGCCACCGAGTGTATTATTTACTATGGTAAAAAATTAGTGGTTTATAAAGGGTACGATAGTATCGAATTACAAGGAGAATTAATGATAGCTGTTAAACACGTTATCGGATGCTGGAGTCTTTATCCTTTCCCACATACATTGAGTGTTCCTTTTTCTGATTATAAACAAGCTAAATTAGCATTGAAAAATTATCCTACACCATTGAAAGGTGAGTTAGTGCATTATCATTCTAGTAAACTTGCGAAATTATTGGGATTAACAATTAATGGTAATTACGCCTATCTAATTAAATAACGTCGATCGGACTGCCGCCAATTTTGGAGTCTTATTGGTGGAAAACCCTACTAAATTCGGCAGACATCAAAGCCTGCCTTGCTTTTGCCGCAGACCATGAGAAAACTGATCCGCCTTGGCTATTTCCAACGTCAGGGTTCTTTTTTTCTCCCTACTTGCTCAAACCTGAAATCCTGACCTAAACAAACCAGGATTATTTGCAGCTATAATTGCGATTATTAGTACCAAATATTGCTTTATGGACTACCACGACATCATCACAATTGAACCTGGAAAACGCAGTGGCAAACCATGTATTCGGGGAATGCGAATCACCGTCTACGACATCTTAGAATATCTCGCAGGTGGCATGACGGAAGCAGAAATTCTCGAAGATTTTTCCGAACTAACTTCGGCAGACATCAAAGCCTGTCTTGCTTTTGCGGCTGATCGTGAAAAAAAGTTATTTGTGGCATCCCTGTGAAACTACTGTTGGACGAAAACCTCTCAGATGCAGCCTTATAATATAATTGAAACAGTGCTACCCAGCTTGTTAATTCAATGAAAATCACTGAGGCCGCCGCTTCCCTCGGATGTGTAAACATTTTAATAACAATAGCAATCCTGGAAGGTAAAAGATGATACAAGCCCACAAACAAAAACTTACCTTTGAAGAGTACCTCACCTATGAGGACGACACCGACAACCGCTACGAACTAATTGATGGAGAGTTAGTAACATTGCCGCCCGAATCCGAACCCAACAATGCCATTGTCAGCTATCTGTTTTTAGTCCTCGTCAATAGTGGCATCCCTTGGCGGTGTATCAAAACACATATGTGCGAAATCCAAGTTCCGATCCTGCGGGAGGGCGACGCAGCTAACCGCTACCCAGATTTGGTGGTTTTGCGCCCCGAACACATCTTGCTGACAGCAACCAGGCTAACCATCACCCAAACTATGCCGCCTCCTCAGTTGGTTGTCGAGGTTGTTAGTCCAGGTAGAGTTGGGCGCGATCGCGATTACATTAGTAAACGAGCTCAATATGCAGCGCGGGGTATCCCTGAATATTGGATTGTTGACCCTCAAGAGGAGATAGTAGCGGTACTACGACTAGAATCAGGTGAGTATGTCGAAGTTGGGGTTTTTCAAGGGGAACAAGCGCTGATATCGCCGGCTTTTCCGCAGTTGAACTTGACGGCTGGACAAGTTTTGGGAGGAGAGTTTTAGTTGTAGAATGCGCCAAATTGCATAATTTTCACCTAAGCTACCTTGGGGCAAATTTCGACTTTGACAGTCATACCTACTTTATTGAGCATTGCAATCAGACTGTCAACGGAAAACTGCCCTATTTTACCTTGAGTTAGAGCTTTGATTCGATCGTTGGACTGTTGGAGATGTTGAGCCGTTTGATCGAGAGTCCAACCGCGCTCTTTAATCTGATGAGTCAGGGCGAGAATTAGTTGCGATCGGATTAGTAAGTTATCAGCTTCTTCAGATGAGAATCCGAGATCTAGAAAAATATTATCGGCTGCTTGGGTAATAGTATTTTCGCTCATTGTTCCGGTTCTCTTGAGTTTAAACGATTTTGTAACAACTCTTGGTAGCGTTTCTGCCCAACTTCGATATTTTTCTGGGCTGTTTTCTGAGTTTTCTTTTGGAAGGCGTGGAGTACATAAATAGCTTCTTCAAATCTAGCAATATAGAAAACCCGATAGGCATTTTCTGTCCGAATCCGAATTTCTTCAACGCCTTTACCTACGATCGACATCGGTTTAAAGTCTGGTGGTTGTATGCCCTGCTGGAGAGTCCAAAGTGAAAAACCGGCTTCTTTTCGGGCCTCTTCAGGAAGAGATTGGATTTCTTCGCGGGCAGGGCCAACCCACCGAATCGGCTTGATGGTCATCGAGTTTGTTGAGAATCGAATACTGTGACAATTATACTCAAGTATTGCCTTAAGTATTTTATTTCTTCAGCGCTCTATGTCGGTTAGTTCAGCCGCCGATTTGAGACATTGTGCGGCTGTAATTTCCTTGAGTAGTTCCCGAATCTCGCTGCTTGAAATTAATCTCCGGTTTAATCTCCAATATCTGCTGCACTCGATCGCGCAATTCGCCCGTAGACACCCCATTCCGCAGAGCCGTTTTCAAATCAATTTGCCCCGTTTCGTTCAGCAGACAAGGCCGCAGCCACCCGTCAGCAGACAAACGCATCCGATTGCACCGATCGCAAAAACACTCAGACATCTGACTAATAAACCCCAAAGTACCCTTCGCCCCCGGAATTTGAAACACATCCGCCGGCCCATTTCCCCGCACTCCCGACTCAGCCAACCCGTATTTGTCGCTAATTTGTTGCCGCAAATCTGCCGAAGCTACCCAACCTTTATCGCCAAATAAATCACCATTCCCGATCGGCATAAACTCAATAAATCGAACGTGCCAATTCCGGTTAATAGTTAATTCTGCCAACTCCAATATTTCGCCATCATTCACACCGGGAATCACCACCACATTCAGTTTCAGCGGATCGAATCCAGCTTCATAAGCCGCTTGAATTCCCTGCCAAACTTGCATCCAGCGCGATCGTCCCCGACTACCAATTATCCGATCAAAAGTCTCCGGTTCCAGGGAATCCAAACTAATATTAATCCGGCGCAAACCAGCACTGTAGAGATTTTCCGCCATTCCCGCCAACAAAAAGCCGTTAGTTGTCATTGACAAATCTCGTGTTTCGGGCAAAGATGCGATCGACCCAACCAACTCCACCACCCCAGGGCGCAGCAGCGGTTCCCCACCAGTCAACCGAAACTTAGTAAATCCCACAGGTATGAAAACTTCCCGCAGCAAAGTTAGCAATTCCGAGTGAGTTAGCAACTGCTGCTGCAACACATAGTCCAACTCGCTACCTTCCGGCATACAATAGAGACAGCGGAAATTGCAGCGGTCTATCAAACTAATCCGAAGGTAGTCTACGGGATTCATGTCAATGATTTGTAATATTATTTAATTATAAATGCGGACTCGATTTTCTGCAATTATTGATAGAAAGCAAAAGGGTGCATCTCAATTTGGGAAGGGCGAAGCATTCCGGTAGTCAATCTCTGGCGATAGCTAATAAATCGTCTGCCGGAATGCTTCGCCCCTACGAAGATATTTGCAAAAATGAGATGCACCCAAGAAGCAAAAAAACGACATCGATTTCTCCCTCATCTCTTACTCTGCGCTCTCTGCGCCCTCTGCGGTTAATAAAAAAAATCTAATTTGCAAATCCATATATCTATGACATTCTTTAAATTTGAAGCTGACTTTGTAGAAGCCCTGCGCTGCATCCCAATGCAAGTACGCCTCAAGTTAGATACTTGCGGCATCAAACTCAAGTTGCAAGATTGGAATCATTTTACTCAAGCAGAACGCCAAACACTTGTAGAGCTTCCTTGTGTGACAAGTGCAGAAATTCAAGATTACCGAGAACAGCTAAACCAAATATTAATCCAACATACTGGAAAATGCGGAACCGATTTGGCGATCGACCAAAATCCCCCGTGGATGGATGCTGCAACCATACCAGAATCCGTCACAGCAAAAGCGCAAGAGCTCGGATTGACTGTTACCGATGCCCAGTGGAGCGGTTTGCAGCCGCTACAGCGGTTTGCTTTAATCAAACTTAGTCGATCGAGCCACGAGAATAAAAACTTTCTCCCCGCTGTTCGAGAATTTCACCTCGTTGCATGAGAAGCCGGAATTATTGAATAAGTCCGGCTTCTAGCAGGTTCTAGCCGCGGATTTTACGTTTAACTGCGTCCACCTACTCCTAGCTTCAAGCTTGTTTTTGAGCTAACTTTTGGCGGCGGCGGGCTAAAATCAAACCCCCCAAGGAAAGCAATCCGCCGACTACTGTTGTCGGTTCCGGTACTGCTTCGGAGTTGTCCCAAGTATCCTGTACTATTTCCAGTGGTTGTGACAAGTCGCCGATACTGTCGGATTGATCGATTACGAGCTCCGCGAGAGTAGTTGGGCCAAAGTTTGAGCTAGTTCTAGGTAAGCTATTGAGCACTCCTGTTCCAGCTAATCCGCTGATGGCATTCCGAATCCAGTTGTATTGCGACGAGACGCGAGTAGTAGCAGAAATATCGCCGTAGTCAGCCAACCTCTGGTTGTTCTGGCTGGTAATAAAAGAGTTGACACCGGCCAGGAGTCCGCCGATGAACAGTGCTCCACCGCTATCGCCCCGGGCTAATTGGTATTCTAGGTTGAGAGGGCGAGTCAATGGCTGTGAGGGATCGACCGATCGAGGATCGTCGAAATCTGACACGAGTATTCCGTTGGAATAACCTAATCGACTACCCAGGCCGATCGTATTCTGACCAGCTCGTTTTGTTTTGTATGTTCCTACATTTTCGCCACTTAAGCCATTGCCTGTATTTCCGAACCCGACGTAGCTGCCGACTTGCAAATCTTCGTTAGTACCGGAGTACAGGGTGGCCGGATTAATGTTCGAGATTGAACTGCTGAGCCGATACAAGCCTATGTCAGCGCCTGCACTCGCGTTCCGGTTGCTACTGGCCCATCCTCCGTTCTGAAGTCCCAAATTGATTGAATAGCTGCGCCCGCCAATTGAAAAACCTGCACCAGCAAGACTTTGTTGACCGTTTTCAAAACAGTGCGCTGCGGTTAGTACCCAGTTGGCACTGATCAGGGTTCCCGAACAAAGGGTGAACGTGTTGTTAGCAAATCTCATGTCGAGGCGGCCGACGCTGGCAAATTGGTTTTGGTTGGCGAAGTTTGTGTACTGGGCGTCGGATCGATCGTGCCGAATCGTACCGGCGATCGCGCTGCCACTGAAACCTGCTGCTGCCACAAAGGCTGTTAGCGTTGATGTAATTAGGTTTTGAGTTTTCACAGTAAGCACCGAGATCGATGTTAAATTTGTTGTTCTATTGACCTATCTGGTGCAAAACTCGATTTTTATGCAAAATGTTGGGCTTTGTTACAAATCTTTATATTCGCCAAAAAGCTCCCGTTTTTTTATACTAAGTAAGAAAGATTTTGTGCGCTTCAGGCGATATAAAGTGTGAGTTGGTGCGATCGGGCGGTGGGAGATGTAGAATTATGTCGATCGACCAAAAAGATTTCCGAGTCGCTCGACAACGACAACATGATAAATATTCAGAGAATCTCCGGCTGTCTGCATAAAACCCTTCTAGCTTCTGGTTTCGGAAAGGTTCGGCACGCTTACCTGGGTTCGGTAACTCAGCCAGACTTTTCTCAGAAACCAATCAAAAAATTCATTTTTTTTTAAGTTATGTTACCTGCGCGTGGTATTATTCGATCTGAAGTGTACGAGCTGTAGCTTTTGTCACACTTGTCGCTACAAGACGGTTTCAACCGAATTAATTGTAGTGGGAGTCAACTAACACCGACTGCTTTAAAAGTCAAGTAACCTTGTCAGATCAATCTCGCGCATCCATCGCTGAAACGGGGGACATCTCTCAGACAGGTTCGTCCGAACCGGAGTCCACCGACACTATGCAAGATTTCTACAAACTTCAACAACAGTTGTTTGTGGTCACTCTCGCTTTCACGGGAATAATTTTTATCTCGGTGTGGATTTTTTATTCACTCAACATTGCCCTAAATTATATGCTTGGGGCGATCGCCGGTGTGGTTTACTTGAGAATGTTGGCTAAAGACGTTGAACGCATCGGCCCGCAAAAAACGAGTCTGAGCAAAAATAGGTTAGCTGTATTTATTGGGTTGATTGTAGTATCAACTCAGTTGAAAGAGCTACAGATTTTGCCCATATTTTTGGGATTTCTGACGTATAAGGGCGCGATCGTCTTTTATATGCTGCAAAGCCTGTTTGTTACCGACCCTGCCAATGGGTCAGGCAGTCGGTGAACCCTCCACTGTGTGAACTTCTTGTGAATGGAAATGCTAAATGTCTTAAATGCCTTTAATGCTTTTCCCCTCGCTGAGTTGGAAGTAGGAAAGCATTTCTACTGGCACATAGGCAGTCTCAAAGTTCACGGACAGGTATTTATTACCTCCTGGATTGTGATTGCTCTCCTCCTGATAGCTTCCCTCGCGGCAACTCGCAATGTGCAGAGAATTCCGAGCGGAATGCAAAATTTCATGGAGTACGCCTTAGAATTCGTTCGAGACTTGGCTAGAAATCAACTCGGCGAGAAAGAGTACCGTCCTTGGCTGCCATTTATTGGCACATTGTTCCTGTTTATTTTTGTATCGAATTGGTCGGGCGCTTTAGTTCCTTGGAAGCTAATTAAGTTGCCAGCGGGCGAACTAGCTGCTCCGACTAATGACATCAACACGACGGTAGCACTCGCATTGCTGACTTCTTTGGCATATTTTTATGCAGGTTTCAGTAAGCGGGGTTTGGGTTACTTTAGTAAGTACATCGAACCGACCCCAATTTTGTTACCGATCGCGATTTTAGAAGATTTCACCAAACCTCTTTCCCTGAGCTTCCGTTTATTTGGTAACATCTTAGCGGATGAATTAGTGGTGGCGGTGTTGGTGTTATTAGTTCCCCTGTTCGTACCTTTGCCCGTAATGATGTTGGGTCTGTTTACCAGTGCGATTCAAGCTTTGGTATTTGCCACCTTGGCAGGAGCTTACATTCACGAAGCATTGGAAGGACACGGCGACGAACATCACGATTAACTCTCTAAAATTGGGTAAAGGCGAATAGCGAACAGTCAAAAGCCAGCGGTCTAATGACTAATGACTAATGACCAATTACCCAACATCTCTCTTGAACTCTGTACACAAAGATTAAGGAAATTTATCATGAATCCGACAATTGCTGCTGCTTCTGTTATCGCCGCCGGTCTAGCTATTGGTTTAGGCGCGATTGGACCTGGTATCGGTCAAGGTAATGCCGCAGGTCAAGCAGTAGAAGGTATTGCGCGTCAGCCGGAAGCAGAAGGCAAAATTCGCGGCACTCTCCTGCTGAGCTTAGCATTCATGGAATCCTTGACCATCTACGGTCTCGTTATTGCATTGGTGCTGCTGTTTGCTAATCCCTTCGCTTAATATTGAAGGATTGCAAAAAAGGGGCGGATGTCTTTCCGCCCCAAAAACAAGGAGGAACTAAAAGTGTTTGATTTTGATGCAACTTTGCCATTTATGGCATTGCAGTTCCTAGTTTTGACGGTAGTCCTCAATGCGGTTTTCTATAAGCCCATGACTAAGGTTCTGGACGATCGGGACGAATACATTCGTACCACTCAAGTGTCAGCTCAGGAACGCTTGGCAAAAGCCCAGAAATTAGCGCAGGAATACGACCAAAAACTGGGAGAAACTCGCAAACAGTCTCAGGCAGTAATTGCTACGGCTCAAGCGGATGCCAAAAAAATCGCGTCGGCAAAAGTAGCTGAGGCTCAAAAAGAAGCTCAAGTTTCGCGAGAAAAGGCAGGCCAAGAAATTGAGCAGCAAAAACAAGAGGCAATGCGCTCGCTAGAACTAGAGGTAGATACTCTGAGCCGACAAATTCTTGAAAAGCTATTGGGCACAGCACTGGCCAAATAGCTCGATCGAACAGTTTTAGATTTTGGGTGAATTCTCAAATCTTAAATCGGTTCATCCAACCTGCACGCGCAATTATGGAAGAGAATCATGGGGACTGTTTTATTGCTAGCCACAGAAGCTAGCACAGAAGGTGGTTTCGGTTTAAATTTCGATATTTTAGAAACCAACCTGATTAACCTGAGCATTGTTATTGGATTGCTGTTTTACTTCGGGCGCGGCTTCTTAGGAAATATCCTAGGCGAAAGACGCTCCGCCATTGAAGAGGCGATTAAAGATGCAGAAACTCGCCAAAAAGATGCAGCGGCAGCTTTAGCAGAACAACAGCAAAAATTGACTCAGGCTCAAGCAGAAGCGGAACGAATTCGCTCCGCTGCTGAAGCAAATGCGATCGTAGCAAAAGAAGCAATTCTAGCTCAAGCGGCGCAGGAAGTTGAACGCATGAAAGCAACAGCAGGTCAAGAGTTGGAAGCGGAGCGGGAAAGAGCGATCGCCCAACTGAGATCGACGGTTGTATCTTTGGCATTAGCAAAAGTGGAAGGTGAGTTGAAAACTCGCTTGGACGACAACGCCCAAAACCACTTAATCGATCGCAGCATTGCGTTACTGGGAGGCTAAAAAGTGAGTATCGTTAGCACAGCAGTCTTACAGCCTTACTCATCTGCCTTGATGTCACTGGCTCAGTCCAGCAATCTCTCAGAAAAGTTCGGCGAAGACATTCGTTCTTTGCTTAGCCTGCTAGAAGGTTCGGAAGAATTACGTCAATTTTTAGCCAATCCGCTGATCAAAGCGGATACTAAAAAAGCTGTAATTAAGCAAATAGCGGGTGAAGAAATGAGCCCCTTGATGCACAACTTTCTGAAGCTTTTAGTAGACAAAGGAAGAATTCTTTTTTTAGAAGGGATTGGCCAACAATACTTGGCAAAGCTCCGAGAACTCAACCAAACAGTATTGGCTGAAGTTACATCGGCAGTCCCACTTTCAGACGCTCAACAGCAGACTGTTCGCGAGAAAGTGCAGGCGATGACCAGCGCTCGTAGCGTAGAAATTGAAACAAAAATAGACGCAGATTTAATCGGCGGTGTGGTAATTAAAGTAGGCTCTCAAGTAATTGATGCTAGCCTGCGGGGACAATTGCGCCGTCTCGGAATTCGCTTGAGTTCCTGATTTAAGGAAGAAGGAAGAAGGAAGAAGGAAGAAAGAATAAGGGAAGAATTAAACAGGAGGCAGAAATCAATGAATTTCTGTTTTTGAGTTGTTAGTCCCAAATACTTACTGCCAAATCTCAATTCTTTCTTGCCAAAAACATCCACCCGCCCAAAAATGGGTACAAGCACTAGACTTAAAGTCGTGGAAAGATCAAAATTTTAGACTAAGAGTTCAAACTCCCAGATTCAATGCTGCGAGTAAATCTAAAATCTAAAATCTAAAATCTAAAATCGACTGACCGACAACTGACAACTGACAAATAATAACTGACATGGCAGCAATCAGACCTGACGAAATTAGCAGCATTATTCGCCAGCAAATTGAACAGTACGACCAAGATGTAAAAGTCTCTAACGTCGGTACTGTTTTGCAAGTAGGCGACGGCATTGCCCGGATTTATGGCTTGGATAAAGCTATGTCCGGCGAATTGCTAGAATTTGCCGACGGCACTGTGGGTATTGCACTGAACCTCGAACAAGATAACGTCGGTGCAGTGTTGATGGGCCAAGGCCTAGGCATTCAAGAAGGTTCGGCAGTTACTGCTACTGGCAGAATTGCTGAAGTCCCCGTTGGTGAAGCAATGTTGGGCCGCGTAGTTGATGCTTTGGCCCGTCCAATCGACGGTAAAGGCGAAATCAAAACTACTGAGTCTCGCTTGATTGAATCTCCGGCACCTGGTATCGTTTCTCGCCGTTCTGTTTACGAACCGATGCAAACAGGGATTACCGCTATTGATGCGATGATTCCTGTGGGAAGAGGACAGCGGGAATTGATTATTGGAGACCGCCAAACTGGTAAAACTGCGATCGCGATCGACACAATCATCAACCAAAAATCGGAAGATGTAATTTGCGTGTATGTGGCGATCGGTCAAAAAGCTTCTACCGTAGCTAACATCGTCAACGTCCTGCAAGAAAAGGGCGCGATGGCCTACACAATCGTCGTAGCAGCCAACGCTAGCGACCCCGCAACCCTGCAATATTTGGCACCTTACACAGGCGCCAGCTTAGCTGAGTATTTCATGTACAAAGGCAAGCACACTTTGGTCATTTACGATGACCTTTCCAAGCAAGCACAGGCCTACCGCCAAATGTCCTTGTTGCTACGCCGTCCTCCCGGTCGCGAAGCATATCCTGGAGACGTTTTCTATCTGCACTCTCGCTTGCTAGAACGCGCTGCTAAATTGAGCGACGAATTGGGCGAAGGCAGCATGACAGCTTTGCCAATCATTGAAACCCAAGCAGGCGACGTTTCTGCTTACATTCCTACCAACGTAATTTCGATTACCGACGGTCAAATCTTCCTTTCTTCTGACTTGTTCAACTCTGGTTTGCGTCCAGCAGTAAACCCCGGTATTTCGGTATCGCGGGTAGGTTCTGCGGCTCAAACTAAGGCAATGAAAAAAGTAGCCGGTAAGGTGAAATTGGAATTGGCGCAGTTTGAAGAACTGGCAGCATTTTCTCAGTTTGCTTCTGACTTGGATAAGGCTACTCAAAATCAATTGGCCCGCGGTCAACGCTTGCGGGAACTGTTGAAACAGGCGCAAAGTTCTCCTCTGCCGATGAACGAACAAGTTGCTGTGATTTATGCCGGTATTAACGGCTACATGGATGACATCGATGTAGACAAAGTAACCAAGTTTACTCTTGGTTTGCGCGACTATTTGCGGACTAGCAAGCCGAAGTACGGCGAAATCGTTCAAGGCGGTAAGGCTTTGACTGATGAAGCTGAGAAGCTGCTGAAAGAAGGCATCACAGAATACAAGCAAACTTTCTTGGTTTCTGCGTAATTAGTCATTAGTCATCAGTGATTAGTCATTAGTTAAGTCGCAGATCCCCCCTAGGCGTGTTTTAAACCCGGAGATCCCCCCTAGCCCCCCTTAATAAGGGGGGGACAAGATCGTTCAAAGTCCCCCTTCTTAAGGGGGATTTAGGGGGATCGAGACTTTGAGAAAAACGATAGAGACATCTGGTTTCAGTCTTAAAATTGATACCAATAGAAAATGCCGTCTCTACCGTAGCTAAATTTAAAAACTGATGGCTAGAAACTAATTACTCAGAAATAAAAGCTAAGGAAAAAGGAGAAAGTTATGGCAAATCTGAAAACTATTCGCGATCGCATTAAGTCGGTCAAGAACACTAAAAAGATTACAGAAGCAATGCGCTTGGTGGCTGCTGCTAAGGTGCGCCGCGCTCAAGAACAGGTGACTGCTACTCGTCCTTTTGCCGATCGCTTGGCAGAAGTATTATACGGTTTGGCAGAACGCTTGAAGTTTGAAAGCCAGGATTTACCGCTGCTGAAAAAACGCGAAGTCAGAACAGTGGGAATTTTGGTTGTTTCGGGCGATCGGGGTTTGTGCGGTGGCTACAACGGTAACATCATTAGATACGCCGAAAATCGCGCTAAGGAAATCAAAGCTGAAGGCTTAAACTACAAATTCGTGTTAGTAGGACGCAAAGCTACTCAGTATTTCCAACGTCGCGAACAGCCGATCGATGCTACTTACACTAACTTAGAACAAATCCCAACAGCACCGGAAGCAGCGCTAATTGCTGACGAATTGCTGTCTTTGTTCCTGTCGGGAACTGTGGACAGAGTTGAGCTAATTTACACCAAGTTTGTGTCACTAATTAGTTCGCGTCCAGTAATTCAAACCTTGTTACCCCTCGATCCTCAAGGTTTGGAAACTCCAGATGATGAAATCTTCCGCTTGACATCGCAAGGCGGACAGTTTCAAGTATCGCGGGAGAAAGTTGGTACACCTATGAAGAGTTTGCCACGCGACATGATTTTCGAGCAAGATCCGGCGCAAATTCTGGAGGCACTTTTGCCTTTGTATTTGAACAACCAATTGCTGCGGGCTTTGCAAGAATCTGCTGCTAGCGAGTTGGCTGCACGGATGACGGCGATGAATAATGCTAGTGAGAATGCTAGCGATTTGATCCGTAGTTTGACGTTGACTTATAACAAGGCGCGGCAAGCGGCAATTACCCAGGAAATTCTGGAAGTTTCCGGCGGTGCTGAAGCCTTAAACGGTTAAGTTAGGGTTGACAATTTGTAGATTTTATGGTATGCGTCTGGGGGAACTCAGGCGCTATTTTTTTAGTAAATATAGGAACAAATTGGACGATCGGGACTTACACAGCCTCTATAATATAATGCTTTATAATTAAAGTAGGGTGCGTCGCTGTGACTATTTTGGCTATTGACAACGATTCAATAGCGACGCACCGGGATAATCTCCCGGAAGTCACGACGACGATCGCGAGCGGGGACAGCACTGCACTGGTAAAAATTATGATTCCGATGCCAGCTTCCACAATATTACTCAGATGAGTTTCGCACAGCTAGATGAATATTTAAATCAAGAATTTTCGCCGGATAATTGGTCAGATCATGCTGTTATATATGCTATTGAACAAGTGCAAAAACTGACACCTGCTGATTGGGAACAACTGAAATCGTGTTGGTGTAATCGTTCCCAAGAATGGCAATTGCGCTGTGCCGAAATTATTTCCGATGCTGACTCTCAACAAGCAATTCCGTTGTTGCTAGAAATGCTTGAGACACCGGATGATGAGCTTACTCTCACGGCGGCAGATTCTTTAAGATCGATTGATGCAGCCAAAGAAAATTTAGATCTGAGTCTTGATGTTTTAAAACGCTTGCAAACTCTTTCTCAAAACAGTCCGATCGCTCAAATTATTGTTAATGAACTGCTAAAAAAATTGCCAGTCAGATTGTGAATGCAAATATAAACTGCTAGTTCATGCCGATCGCCTATTTGATTATGACTCAATTTCCCCCGAAAATATTGATCGCATCCTCGAACAAAATCCTGAATCCGCACTGGCTTGGGTCAAAAATACATTATCGGCTCAAACCACCGCACCGCAAGACTTTAACTGGCTTTTATTAGCCGATGTTTCCTCTGCGAAGGCTCGAAAAGGTGAAAATAATGCGGGTTTGTTCGATCGCACTTGGGCAGAAGTAGCAACCGCAATTTACGATCGACTAGCGGAAGCGGCGGAACAGAAAAAACCGGGTAGTGGGGAGTCTGTGAGGATTTCTTCAATGATGTTGCGGGCTGGGGCGATCGCAAAATACGGAATAGTTCCCAACGATTCAGTTCTGGATGTAAGCTTAATTCTACAGTGGTTTTGGGATAACATCAAAGATTCGCGGGAAGATGTGGAACAAAAGGCTGCTAATTGGAAAACGCTTCCTATTGAAGAAATTCGAGAGTTAAGACAGCTTAAAAATCGGTTAAAAGTTATCGCTGCACTCGCTAATAGCGATAAATATGTTTTGGATGAGGAACTCAAAGCTTGGCTTTCGTTACCAGAGAAATTGCCGTAACGAGGTGAGTCTGTTTAATCTAACAGAAATCCTGGTTTGATTAGACTTTGTTTGCCCGGTGTACCGTGTAACAGCCGAGGATACCAAGCTAAAGGAACAGAAATAGTACGACCATCCGATAGATCGACTGTCAGCGCATTGTCTGTAATGACTACCTGTTGCGCTTTCGGGATTTCTAGCAATTCAACCATTACTGATGTCAAAAGCTTACTTCTCTATGTTAGCTTGGGCGATCGCCAGCATCTCGGCTTTGTAGCTAAATATACATTTACAATTTCGCTTGCCGAAAGCTGAGCTTGTAATGTATCATACTCAAAAGTGCTTTGAGTCGATCGCCAGCGATATCACCATGAGTAACCTTTCAAACATTCCAGGTGGAGGCGGTCTCCCAGATCGTTTCAGAAATGTGGGAGAACAAATCCAGGCATTCTTCGATTTTGCCGAAACAGATCCCGATCGCGCAGTTCCTTTTTTCGTCAACATCTGGGAAACTCAAGCATCACTAACCACGCGGGCTTTAGCGCTACAAGGCTTAGGCGTGGCTGCAAAACACTATCGCGTTGTAGAGAGTTATGAGTGATTTTTCAGGCATCCAACCACCAAGCGGTGGCGGTAAGTTCCCGCCGATACAGAAGGGCAAGGACTTTTTTGACCAGTTTCTCAAGTGCCGTAATGATGGGGAAAGAATCGAACTGGTTGTGAAGACAGCTCAAAGACAGGACGCACCTTTAAAAGCTCTCGAAGAATTGTTGAACTACAGAAATCAATTTGACTTGACGCTGGGGCTTCAGAGCTTTGGGTATATTGGTAATCAAGACATCAGGAAAAAACTTGCCAATCTCGACTATATTGACGGGCTTGACGAATCTTTGGATGACATTTATCAGCGACCTGACCTGGATAGTTATAAGTGTCATAGCAAAAGAATATTTGAAAAATTGTCCCAAGAAGCTCAATCAGGTAGCGAACTCACTCGTTTGTCAGCAGCTTGGACAATTCAACAATTGAAATATACTCCGATGATTTCAGGTAAGTTCTTATTCAAGCCAGCCGAGGATATTCAAAGGCAAATTATAAGTGAAAATCTCAAACGTCTTAATGATAGATACTTATTGAATGATATTATCCGATATAAAGAATATATTGATTTTTGGGTGTACGCACCGAAAAATCATTTGCTTGAGTTACTCAAATTAATTCCTGCTAATTCCCTAAAAATTGTTGACGATATTCTAGCTAGGTTAGGTGTTGCAGGTTTTGAATTGGTGACACAGGCTTATGATTTACAAAAGTTTGTTGTCGAAGCTGGTTTGCGTTCAGCAGACTCTCTTTTCAGAGATACAAAATATCAGGATTCTGAAACAAGAGAAAGATTATCAAAAGCTCTGATTCCTTTTTTGGATAATACTGATATCGAGTTCCGACGGCTTGCGGCTAAAACCATTAACGAAGCAGAGTCTTGGTTAAAAGCTGAGGTTAGGGGTAAAGCTGCCGTTATTTCAAGGGATTGGAATGGTAATGTAATCCGACTGGGTGAAGCATCAGTTCCATTTTTGATCCAAGCTCTCAGAGGTTCGCTGATATTAGATACTAGAGATCATCTAGGAGAGCAACTTAAAGCTATTCAGTGCATTGGCACAATTTATGCTTATAATATAGATAAAAAAATCCGAAATCTTGTAGAGTTTCTCCAACACCGTGAAGAAAGCGTGAGAGACGCAACTGTATCATTGCTCAAGCAGCATCTAGAGAGGTTAGATCAGAATTCCCGTTATATACTCACAGCTCTAGATTTTCAGTTTCGCGCACCAAAAATTAATTATAATTTTACTAGCATTGCAGAGATTGAGAGAGAAATTACCTCTACTAGGCAATATCAGACAGAAATTGAGAGAATATTTCAGAATGCTATATTGAGCTGCAATAAAGATGCTACCGAAGTTAAAAACTTTTTGTCTTTGAAGCAAACAGAATACAATAATTTATTGTCGAAGCATATTCAAAGTTTAGAATCTCATAAATCAAGGCTAGAACGGCAGGCTGTTGAATTTTTAAAAGAACAAAAAATAGAAACCGGAAGATTTGTGATAGATTGCATAATTATGGCAATAGCCATAATACTTTTCTATATCTATCACCCGCTATTTTTGTCTGTAATTGAAAAAGTATATTTTTGGTTTTCATCTGCAATTCAAAATCCTTATTCAATCTTTGTATATATTCAACATCTACCTTATTTTACACAGGCAATAATACTTGGTCCTATTTTCTTGCTTGTGATATGTATTGTGATATGTATTATAACTTTGCTTATTTCAAGTACAAGTGATTCATCACATTGGTTTGTACAAGTAATAAATGCCTATTTTTTATTATCCTTTGTTGTACCACTAGCACTGGGTATTTTTGCTTTTTTTTGCAGTCTTTTATTGTCGGCAATAAGGTTTTTGGCTGGAGATGTTACTGTTATAACTGAGATAACTGTATTCTTTCAGTATGTTATGAGTGCAATAGTTGGTCTTATTGGCGCAATAATCGGTATTATTATTTGCGTAATTACAATTAAAAGTCTAATTTTCATTCCTACATATGCGCTGAAAGAAATATTGTTTATGTTAGAATTCATTATCAGGAGAATTAGCGATTAGAAAAATCAAATTCTACTATAAAAACATATTAAGCTGATATGACTCGCATCTTTCCTCTGTATATTCCGATTCCAGAACTGCCTAATCTCAATTCTCAGAAATATATTGAGCGATATGGGAATCAACTTCGCCAGTCGATCGCAGACAGTCAGCGAGAATTATTGCAGTATTTTCTCAGCTTAGGCAACACCAATGGCTTAACGCTTTCCCTCCGTTACTTTTATGACCCAAACAACTCTAAAGACGAACGGTTAAAAATTTACTTGATATTCAATTACTTGCACAATGATTATCGGGAACTAAATCTAATCAAGGAAGAAATAATCAGTTTTATTCAAATTTCAAATTTAAGTGTTTTTTACAATTTTGAGCTATCACCTGGGTTAAATCAATGTCAAGATTTGGGGTGGGTCAACCATATGGGAGAAGCTCTGAAGCCGGAATCTTTCCACTCGCAAGACTACTATGTGCCAGATTTTTTTGAGGCTAACAAAAATAACAATATGTTAAATGTGTGTGATATCCTGAATCGATTAAATGAAAAATTTTTACTAGAAATAACGCTGGAAGTCTGTCAAAAATCAGAAGATAGGTCAGAGTTAGCTAAAGCACTCTCTCAAATGATACCTCAACTGCAACAGGTCACAAGTCATCGCAGAGATATCTTTTTTGAGAGAGCATTAAGTATTTATCAGCACTATCAAACTACCTATCTGCACAGCAACTTATTTAAGTACAGTATCAAAGCACTAGCCCAAACCCGAAGTAACATCCGCCCTGTTTTAATGGAATTAGTAAGAAGTGCAACATCAGTCCAAACTCACGGAGAACAAGACCATATTGAAATCGTGAGTCGTGATGTGGATACTCAGAAGTTCTTAAAAAGTTTGAAAGCCACTGAAAATGTAGAGATTTGTACGGCTGTCGAACGGAAGGGCTGGCTGGGTGACTTTCAGGATAAGTCGATCAGACAATATGTAAAACCTAAGAGCAACAA
Organism: Microcoleus sp. PH2017_28_MFU_U_A; assembly: GCF_020738035.1. Taxonomy (NCBI): domain Bacteria; kingdom Bacillati; phylum Cyanobacteriota; class Cyanophyceae; order Oscillatoriales; family Microcoleaceae; genus Microcoleus; species Microcoleus sp. PH2017_28_MFU_U_A. The sequence goes on along the minus strand of NZ_JAEQCX010000076.1, from coordinate 11,541 downwards.
TAATGAATTAGGTGACGGATCTACCGATGTTTATCTGAAGCCATTTACTTCTTATATCGCAGATTTGAATAACGCAGCTTTACCACCGTCATCAAGAGGAGAAATTGTACGATCGTCACCTTCCGGCATCACTCAATCTTTTAGTAGTTCTGGGAAAAGTCCTCTAGCCCAGATCAAAGACCTTAAACCCTTACACCGCTATGCAACGCTAGAAGAAATTAGCGGATTTTTCCGCATAGCTATTCCTGGTAAAACACCAGTTCCAGGTATTCCTCAAGAACAACCTCCCGCGCTCAAGCCAACTGCTGAAGATATATTTAGAAAATACAGCCACACAATCAAAGGAGATAAGTATATAGTTGGTCTTGCTGATGATGGGAGTGTAGTGTATTCTGATTGGAGTTCGATCGCCCATCGTTTAGTTGCTGGTGTCAACGGTTCTGGCAAGACAATTTTTTTATTCTGGGTAGTTTTTCAATTTCTTTACGCCGAACCTCAACGACAAGTTTATGTACTCGATCCCAAAAAGCAGTTCCTTTTATTAAAAAAAGCAGGAGTCAACATTCATGTAGAAACACAACCAGATAATTATCCCGATTTTCTCAAGGAAATATACGAGAATGAATTCGAGAGAAGGAAAACTGTAATCTATGAGGTAGCAGGAGTGGATGATATTAAAGAATTAAGAGAGCTTGGTTATGAAGAGCATCGAATTCTTGTGATTGTCGATGAAGCTGCTAGAATAGAGAATATGGATAGCGATCTGAGAGAGGACACTGAAAGGTATTTACAGGAATATGCTACTCAAGGCCGCTCTCTGGGAATTCATTTAATCTACTGTACGCAAAGACCGATTAACTTAATTGACCCTCAAGTAATTGAACAACTCGATGAGAGAGTCATCTTCCGAGTTTCAGAAGGAACAAGTGAGCATCTTTTAGGCAATTTTATGGCGGCTAGAATTCCATCTGGAAACAGAGGTCAGGGAAGGGCGGTCATTCAGAATGAAAATGGTGTTAACTATGTGAATACTCCTGAAATCAAAAGACCAAAACCTAACCTTCCTGTGTCTGATACACTTTGGGGTAGGCTAACAAACAAAAGATAAATAGTTCTAAACAACCCTTGGAGGTACAAGCCATGTCATCAGTTGAAGCCAGGATTGAGGAGTTTCAGAAAATGTTGGTCAAGTTGCGGGAGCAATTTGACCAAGTAGAGTCTTCAACCAAAAGTATAGATATGACTGCAAAGCGCGATCTAAGCATCAAATTCAAAGGTATCCAGCGAGAGCTTACAGAGTTATCTCGTCAAGTGCGTAAGAGCAGTACAGCAATGGATGAAGTTGTCAAAAAATGGAGCAAAGAATCTGGAGAATATCTTTAGCTATGCTGAACTAGCTAATACGACTGTTAATGATACTTCTATTCAAGATGCGATCGCCAAAAGCGAGACTTTTTTGACAACGGCTATTGCATCAGGTGTACCCACATGGCTAGCCCTCGAACTCGCTAACCTTCCGGGTGATTCTTGGATGTTATATGAAAATCCCAACGCGACAGAAAGACTCACTGATTTAACCCAAAATCCCGCCAGTGACTATTATCAAAAAAAGCCGAATACGCAACTACAAGGCGATCAAGGGGAATTAGTCTTATTAAAAATGCTGTTAGACTCTGATGATACAGAAAATCTTCTGTCAAGTTTACGAATCAAACCTAAACTTAATTTTGAAAATGGCAAAGATTACTGTAAACCAGATTTTTATCTAACATCTCACCGTTTAATTTGCGATGCAAAAGCTTATAAACCTAGTTCCATTAATGGCATTAAGGCAGCCGCAAAGAAATATGTTAACTATCTTCAGGAAAATGGAGGAGGTGAAGTCAAATTTTATGTACCTAGAGATACTTATGCTAAATGTCAGCACCAAATCAATCGACTTCAATCTCAAGAAAACGGGGTCAATGTTACCATCCATCCTATGACCACTGATTATGAACATATACTTTGGAAAAAAGAATTAATTTATACTTATCTTAAGTCTTTGCTAAAGTTTAAGTAACTCCTTCTATGAGCAATAATTCTTCAGGCAATATTCCCAGTGGAGTAGATGTCAATAATCTATCTCAAATCAACTCTCAGCAACGGACACACATTCTCGATAGTGACACAACAGGAGGTGGTCACGGCCCTGGCAGAGGAATTTCTGGTAAAAGTGAATTTCCCGCGCGCTGGAACGACGAGCAGATAATTAATTATATTTCGGAGGTGATTCAAGACCCTAATTCTATCTGGTTCCAGCAAAATGGAAAGGCGGGTGCTAAATACACTAAGAGAGGAAACCCTGTGACATGGCAGATTGATGGAACTAGAGACGGTGTTAACATAAGGGTAATTGTAGAACCAGATGGCAGAGGTGTCATCACAGCTTTTCCGACCAATATACCGCTCAATCCGTAGATAATTATTAAGGAGATAGACTCATGTTTGACTATAAAATCGTGGTTAAAAAATTAAATGAAGTCCTTGCCAGACTTAAGGAATCTCTCTCAGACACTCAAATAGAATTTCTTCAATCCTACATCAATGCAGGTGAATGGAATTTAGCGTTAGAGATTTTGTGCGATATTCTCATTGAGGAAGAAATACCGATAGATTCAAGGGGTTATGAACTTTTGCAAGAAGTGGGCAATACCTTGAACATGGAAAAGGAAACGTGGGAGATGCTAAAAGTGCAAGTAACTCCTTGAGAAGGAATAATTATGAAAATTAGTGCAGCAATGGTCAATCACTATTTATCTGACATAACAGTTGCGTGGTTCAATCATCACGAACTACCGCCGGATGAAATGCAAGAATATTTGCCATTAGTTCAGTGGATGAAACAAAACGCCAGGAATCACGATGATTTGGAGTATTTGAAACTGGCATTTGAATATTTGCTGACACATCCTGATGTGAATTATGAAGATTTTTCTGGCGGTCGTTACCCTTACGATAGCGATGATCTCATAGAAATAATTGATTTTATATACAGAACAATTTGGTCAGATTCACCCCCAGTATCGCTGAGCAATTCCGATGACGTACAACTTGTGTCTATATCGTTAGATGATTGGTGGGCCAGTCGCGAACAATTGGCTGAACTAATCACTTTATCAAAATAGTCTCATTGGTAAAAGACAGAGGTAAAGATGGCAAAAAAAATCTGGATTGTCTATAAAGCCGAAACCATGAGTGCTCCCGGTTGGGAAGAACGCCAGCTTATGCCGAGGGGCGGTTTAACTGATATTCTGTGGGAAAACTGGAGTTGGGAGGAAAACCCAATTCTTCCCCAGCCTGGAGACAGAACCCGCGACTACGACAATCTCTCTGATTCCGGTAATGGAGTAACTCACGGGAAAGATGGAGATTGGATAGTTACTAGCGTTCACCAGTTTTCTTCCTTTGATACTGACTTGCGAATTGTGCTGTGCTACTGTTCTTTCCAACCGATTACTTCTGATTGGGAAGCGCTTCAACCGGGTGAGTCTGTGAATCAGATATTGGCAACTGTCGAGCAATATTGAGTTGATGAAAGTTCGATCGCGTCTGGAGTAATTCAGACGCTTTGTTTGAATGTAAATATGCCTTTTATTCCTGCACAATTTCCACCAACTCTTCAATCATCACATCAAATGTGCGGGCCAATTTGTGTATGGAAATGAAGTCAATAGTTGACACCCCCGGACAGCGGGCGTAGTGTCTGACGGTGCTGTAGATGACTCCCGATCGCTCTGAAACCTCTTTCAGCGTCCAGCCTTTCTCAGCAGCGAATTCTCTGACTTTTAACCTGACTAAACCCATACTTGACAAATGATGGTATACCGTCATAAGATGGTTTTATCCTAAAAAGCGATCGCCCCAACGCCTGGAAAACTAAAGGGCGATCGCCTGTTCAAATCAAACTCTTGCTTTCACAGAGGTCAACTACCCGCTTTCCGAGAGTTCAAACACCCGTAAACGACACGTCAACTACTCATCTCAAACAATTACAGACTATGGTAGCAAACTTTTCGCGGAAATCAACCCCCGTTCATCCCTTGAGCCGGTTTGCGACTAAAGAGTCGATCGCGCGTCTCCTCAAAATCAAGGTAGAACAAATATATCGCATCGAACGCTGGCGGCATATCCTTTACGTGCACGCCCAAGGAATGAGTCGCTTTGTCAGCTACGCCGACTTACCGCCAATTTTGGGAGTGGAATCGCCCAAAAGTTTAGATTTTGGTTACTGGAAGCGGCGCATGGCCAGCAACAAACAGAGAAATGCACCGGATTTTTGGGTAGATTTCTATGCACAGAAATTTAATCAAGCTGTATCGGTTCCTGAATTGTTCGACTGGGGGCGATTGGTGGGAGTGATTAAATTTATGTTGCCGAAAATAGCAGTTGAATCGCTGCGGAATGTTTATGCACAGGAAAAATACGTGCTGGAACATTTCTAATTTGTAGCACAACACTTCAGAAAGGGCGATCGCTAAAATATAATTGGACTACCTAAAATATCCCTCGAAAACAAGCAAAGGAAAAAAACAATGACAACAGAACGCTGGACAGACGCAATGATGGATGATTTGGCTTCTACCGTTGAGGATTTGTCTTCCACTGTAGAGCAAACAACTCGGAATATCGAACAAACTAACCGCAATGTCGATATGCTTGTAGGTGCCGTCAATGCTCTTTTAGAAAGAGACAGTCAACGGGATGAAGAAATGCGGCGGCGGGATGAGGATTTTCAACAGTACAAATTAGAAAACGACCAAAGATTTAATACTCTGCTTGAAGAAGTCAGATTTTTAATCAGAAAACTGGGAGATAATCAATGAAAGATACTTTTTTTCATGATGTGTATAAACGCCCTTACTAAAAGTATTAATCCATAAGTATTGTTAGCAATATTTGGGAGACAATCAGATTGCGAATCAACCGGGTTTATTTCACCACGAATTGTTACACAAGTTACAGTAGTGCATCAACTCATAATTTATGTTATGATTGAGTTGTACCTGAATCACGCTCGTAAATCGCTTTGGATTATAACTTTGATTGGAATCCAGCCAAAGAAAAGCAAAATATTCGCAAGCACCAATTAAATTTTCGTTTGGCATCAACTGTTTTTCGCGATCCGTATCAATTAACACTCTATGATGAAGAACACAGTCAAGATGAAGATAGATGGATTACCATAGGCGTAGATGAAACAGGAATTTTCAGGGTTGTTGTCCATACCTTTGAACAAACAGAGCGCTCCTCCTGCATGATTCGGATTATTTCAGCACGTAAAGCTACTTTCATTGAAACACAATCTTATCAAGAGAGGAAATTATGAAATCAGAATATGATTTTTCTGCGTCAGAGCAAGGCAAATTTTACCATCCTGATGCTACCTTTCATTATCCAATTTATCTAGAAGCTGATGTCGAGCAGTTCGTGACTAAAATTGCCGAAACTAAAAATATTGACGTTCAAGTTTTGGTCAATGAATGGCTGAGAAACAACATTAAATTAATTCAAAGTATTGAGTAGGTTAGAAACCCGGTTTCTCGCGCCGCACCCATCATCCCGACAATTTCCGCAGCATCAGCGATAATAGTATCAGCGAACTATCCAAAATCGAGGAAAAATCTATGCTCGCGACTGCCAGCGAATTATCCACAATCGAGGAAACAGCTCTGCTCGCGACTGCCACTGTACCAGACAATCTTACCATAGAAGACTTCATGGCTCATCCGCCCAAGAATATGGAATGGGTGGACGGTCAAATCGTAGAGAAACATGGAGCCACACTCAAGCATAGTAAAATTCAATCAAGCTTGAGTTTTTCTTGGGCAAATTACATGATTTTTCGCCAACAGGGAGGTGAAGTTTATATTTCACCACCTTGCCGCACCAACCGACAAGTTCGCCGTCCCGATGTAGCTTATCTCACACCAGAATTAGTTGCACAATTCGGCGATGTTCCTACTTTTCCGCAGAGTTTCTCTTTAGTTGCCGAGATAGTTTCACCCACAGATATTGCTGAAGATGTCTTTCTCAAAGCACAGGAATATTTGGCATCTAGCTGTCAGGAAGTGTGGCTAGTTTTCCCTGAAAGTCATTTAGTATTCGTGGTAACACAAAATCAAATATTGGGATTTCGAGCGGGCGAAACAGTCAGCACGCAACAAGTTCTCACAGGTTTTACCATTGCCGTCGATGAATTGTTAGCTTAAAATATTAAATTATTAGATAAATGATTCTTTGAGTCCGTGCACCATCCGGACTTTGTTTGTCGAGCATCGGAATTATATTCTGCGACAATTATTATTCTGCGCGCATTCTCAAATCAAATTGCTACAATATTTTTAACAGGACTTACTCATTAAGGCCAAAAAAACCGGGTTTTTTACCTAATCTGTCGATTACAATCCAGGATTTTCGTAAAAAAACCCGGTTTCTCACTACCCGAAGGCCCAAGAAACCGGGTTTTTTGCCCAATTTGTGGAATCCAACGAAGGATTTTCGTAAAAAACCCGGTTTCTCACTACCCCTCCGTAAGTCCTATTTAGTAATAATTCGGAGCAAATCGCCATGTCAGACGACTTTTCCTTAGACGACGTGTTAATCAAAAGTTACGATGCCTTTAAAGACGCAGAAAACCAAGTGGGACAGTGCAATGTTTTAGTCATCGGCAAAACCGGAGTCGGCAAAAGTACCCTGATCAACTCGGTTTTTCGCCAGCGCTTAGCAGAAACCGGAGTCGGCCGCCCGGTAACTCACGGCATCCGCCAATATACAAAACCGAGTTGTCCGATTACAGTCTACGATACTCCCGGACTCGAACTCAATGCCGAACAAATTAAAGTTATTCAATTAAACGTTGCTAAACTAATTGAAGACCAAAGACTCCTGCACCCCAAAGAACACATTCACGTCATCTGGTACTGCATAAATCACGGCGCTAATAGAATTGAATCTGTCGAAGAAAGCTGGCTCAAGGAAATGGAAGTTAAAGATGTACCAGTTATTTTAGTGCTGACTCAGACTGCATCGAAAAAGCCGAGCGAGTTTTTTAAGCAACTGGAACACATGAATTTGCCAGTAAGTCAAATTATCCCCGTGATGGCTGAACCGGAAGAAATTGATGATGATTATACAGTAAAATCTCACGGTTTAGACAAGTTGGTAGATGCAACTTTTCAACTGCTGCCGGAAGTAGCTAAAAAAGCTTTTGTTAAAGAACAAATTGCTAATGTTGCGCTCAAATCCGATATGGCATTTAAGTATGTGACTGGTTATGTTGCTGGTTCTGCAATTGTCGGTGCGACTCCTGTACCTTTTGCTGATGCGCCGATTTTAATGGCGATGCAAACGGCAATGATTGCTAATATTACTGTGATTTTTGGAATGCCCTTTGATAAGGGGTTTGTTTCGGCGATGCTGTCTGCTATTAGCGGTGCTGGTGGGGTGACTGCTGTTGGCAGAAGTATTGTTACTAATTTGATTAAAATGATTCCGGGTGCTGGTACTGTTGTCGGCGGTGCTATCTCCGGTGCAACGGCGGCAACTCTCACGCTTGCCCTCGGTTTGGCTTACATTGAAGTGCTTAAAGCTTATATGAAAGCTCAAATTAATGGTGAACAACTTTCTTTACAGCAGTTGACTAAGATGTTTGTGGATTTGTACAAGGATTATGCCTCGTCGGGCCGTAAAACTTTGAAGGATGACAAACAAAATCAACCGAAGCCACCGAATCAAATTAATATTGAGTAGATTGGGAATTGGTAATGGGGCATAGGGCATAAATTATTTGTTAGTTCCAATTCCAAATTATCCATTACCAATTACGCATTTCCAATTCCCAATTACCAAAGATTGATATAATATCAGTGAATTCTGCAAAAGGGAGTCAATGGCTATGGTAATGACAGCCGTTTTATCAGAAAATGTTTCTCTAGAAGACTTCATCGCTAGTCCCCCCGACGATATGGAATGGGTGGACGGACAAATCGCGGAGAAAAATGGCATGACAGTAAAACACAGTAGAATCCAATCTAGACTAGATCGTGCTTGGGGAAATTACAAGATATCTAGCGGACAAGGGGGCGAAGTTTATACGGAAGTTCCTTGTCGTACTGACAGGCGAGTGCGTCGCCCTGATGTTGCTTATCTGACTGCTGAACTTGTTGCTGAATATGGCGATGTTCCTACTTTTCCTCAAAGTCCGCTGTTAATTGCTGAAATTGTTTCTCCTACTGATATTGCGGAAGAGATTTTTTTGAAAGCACAAGAGTATTTAGATTCTGGTTGTCTGGAAGTTTGGATTGTTTTTCCCGAAAGTCGCTGGATAATGATTGTGACTCAATCTCAAAAGTTGACTTTTAATCTGGATTCTACAATCAGCACTCAGCTTGTGCTGTCTGGTTTTAGTGTTGCTGTTGATGAGTTGTTGGGTTGATAGCAAATATTAGTTACTTATTTATAATACCAATTTTACAAAAATTTGCTACAAAGCAATTTTAGGTTGATTTTCTGAACTTTGATTGATAGAAATACCGTAGATAAAAGGCAGGTCTAGATATTTTCATTCATAGCCAAGTTTGGGAATGCAAGTCTATTGAATAACCCAGGTACGTGGCTATGAAATGGTCGATTTTTTAGTTAGAGATTGTTGATGGATCCGCACCATACGAGTTATATAAAGGTGCGTCGCTATGAGATTATCGAGATTATTTAGGGATTTTCTCTTAGCGACACATTCTACAATTACTGCCTTCAGGGCTATTAGGCAAAGACTCTAGTTTGATTTTTCAAGCCACCTCGACAGTTTGGGCAATAAATTATTAAAAAATTCTAATATTTCGCAGGTAGCGGCTTGACAAGATGGCAAGTTTTTGCAGTATTTTTTTAATAAAAATCACAAGCAACATAAAAAAAATTGTAAATTTGCACAAAGTCACCAATAGCGGTAAAATACTCATTGCTTTGTTTGCAAATCTAGCGTAGATTCCAATTGGGAATTAAAACGAATAATTGAAATATGTCTCAAACTTACACTGTTGAATTTCTCCACCAAGGCAGCACTTATACCGTAGAAGTGCCCGAAGATCAGCCAATTCTGCAAACTGCGCTCGCTGCGGGCATTGATTTGCCGAACTCTTGCAATTCGGGGGTTTGTACTACTTGCGCTGCTAAAGTTGTTGAGGGTGAAGTTAAGCAGGTTGATTGCATGGGCGTTAGTCCCGAACTTCAGGCAGAAGGTTATGTGCTACTTTGCGTTTCTTTTCCCCGATCGCACTTGAAGATAGAAACTGAAAAAGAAGACATTGTTTACGATCGCCAGTTCGGTAAATCCTAGGACTAAGCTAAAATTTACGTAAGTACCTAAGTACCGATCGCGGTAAAACCACTATGGATCGCCCTATGACCACTAATTTCATTTCCGCAGAAGTAGACCTCCGCGATACGGCCGAAGAACTGCACTCAGCTATTGAAATTGAACTGCAAAAACACGGCGAACCCCTGCGCTGGGCCGTTACAGACGTGGATGTCGATCGCCAAAAGGCTCTGGTAGAAGGCTACGTGCTCGTGGAAGCATCCCCCGTAGCAGCGTGAAGCCCCGCCCTTTAACAGTGGTTTTGATAGTCCCCACAGGCATTGGAGCCTCGATTGGGGGCTTTGCAGGCGATGCGCTGCCCGTTGCTAGGGCGATCGCCCAAATTTCTGATACGCTAATTACTCACCCCAACGTCCTCAACGGTGCTCAACTTTATTGGCCGATACCTAATGCACTTTACGTCGAAGGTTACGCCCTTGACAAATTTGCAGCCGGATGCTGGGGCCTGCAACCGGTACATCAAAATCGCATCGGCTTAATCATGGACTGCGCGATCGAACCTGAGTTACAATTGCGCCACTTGCAAGCCGTTGATGCTGCTAGAGCTACATTGGGTTTAAACATAACTGATTGTATTTTGACCGATCGCCCCCTGCAAGTAGAATTACGCATTTCAGAATCAGGGGCATCCTGGGGGACGATCGGCAATCCCGACAGTTTACTGCGCGCCGCCGACAAATTGATCGCACAAGCAAAAGTCCAGGCGATCGCAGTTGTGGCCAGATTTCCCGACGATGAAGGTAGCGTCGCCCTCGAAAACTACCGCCGCGGGAAAGGAGTCGATCCCCTCGCAGGCGCGGAAGCAGTCATCAGTCACCTCATTGTCAGAACATTTAAAATTCCCTGCGCCCACGCCCCCGCCCTGTCGCCACTTCCCCTCGATCCACATCTTTCGCCACGATCGGCTGCGGAGGAAATCGGTTATACTTTCTTACCTTGCGTGCTTGCAGGGCTTAGCAAAGCACCGCAATTTGTCACTCCTGGTGTGGGACAGGCATCTTGCTTACCACAGGTATTGGGCGGACAAGATGCCCGCCCCACAAGAGAGAACTTCCATGCAAACAGGCGAAATTTCGATTCGGTATCCCAGGATTTGTGGGCGGATCGAGTCGATGCGGTGGTAATACCGGCCACAGCGTGCGGCGGTAGTGCTATTCTGAGTTTGAGCGGGCGATCGACAGTACAAATTATTGCTGTGGGTGACAACAAAACCCAGATGCAAGCTTCCCCAGAAAAACTCGGAATCAAAGCTTTGCAGGTAAACTCATATTTAGAGGCGATCGGCGTATTGGTCGCTTTACGAGCCGGCATTAGTCCAGCTTCTTTGGGTGCAGACATCTCCTCCCTGCGGTGTTTGTCTGACTCAACTCAACAAATCTAAAATCTAAAACCTAAAATCTAAAATTGATTAAGTGCCAGAAAAACTTCCCGAAAATCCCGAAATTGAACCGTTGACGCGCACTCAGGTTTTAGTAGCAATGGGCGTGACAGCAATTATGTTGCTGGCGGTAGCTAAATTGTGGTTGATATTTGGATCGGTATCGCTTTTACCCGTCAAATTGATCGTCATGGATTTGTTCAAAGGATTGGCGATCGGACTGGCAATTACAGGCGGTAGTGCGATCGTATATCAACTCTGGCCCGGTTATCGCCGGAGTGCAGACATTTACTTGGAAGTAGTGCTCAAACCTTTGTTTTGGCCGGATTTAATTTGGCTGGGACTGCTACCCGGACTTAGCGAAGAATTGCTATTTCGAGGCGTGATGCTGTCTGGTTTGGGATTGAATGTGACCGGTTTAGTTTTATCGAGTTTTTGTTTCGGCATTCTGCACTTGGGAGGAATGGATCAGTGGCCTTATGCTGTTTGGGCGACGGCTGTGGGTTTCCTGCTGGGTTACAGTGTTTTAGCTACTGGCAATTTGTTAGTACCAATTACAGCTCATGTCTGCACGAATTTGATTTCTAGCTGTGTTTGGAAGTGGGAACACAATATGGTGAAACGGTAGGGCGATCGTACAGATTGGTTAGTAGTGAGGACTTCAGTCCGCAGAAATTAAAGGACTAAAGTCCTTACTACGAACCTTTGGTATTTGTTTGTAGTGAGGACTTCAGTCCGCAGAAATTAA
>NZ_JAEQCX010000212.1:0-3916 GCF_020738035.1 Microcoleus sp. PH2017_28_MFU_U_A | reverse complement strand
GTATTGTAAAACTTCATTCAGTTTGTAAGCATAAGTAATCAAGCATGGTATTATGTGGTCAGGAGGTTGAGAATGCAGCTAACAGAACGTCACATCATTAAATCGAAAGAACGCCGTTTCGTCCAAATTGACGAACTAGCTTTTAAATCGAAGAATCTCTACAATGCTGCCAATTATGTCCTTCGTCAAAGTTTCATTTATGGATGGGGCTATGTCAATTACAACGAAATGAATCGCTTGATGAAATCTCACGCAGCTTACAAGGCAATGCCTGCCAAGGTTAGCCAGCAAATCTTGATGTTGTTAGACAAAAACTGGAAATCGTTTTTTGAAGCTCTCAAAGCTTACAAAAAAGATGCCTCTAAATTTACGGGTCGTCCAAAACTACCTAAGTACAAAGATAAAGTCAAAGGTCGAAATATCCTGGTTTATACGATTCAAGCAATAAGCAGCAGGCAGTTGAAAAATGGAATTATTAAACTGTCAGATACTGAGATTTTAATCAAAACCAAAGTAAATCCCGAACGAATTTGTCAAGTTAGATTGGTTCCCAAATGCGATGCTTATGTAATTGAGGTAATTTACGATGAACCGGAGTCCACCGCTAGCAGTAACAACTTCGTAGCTAGTATTGATTTGGGACTGGACAATTTAGTGGCGCTAACTTCAAATCAACCGGGATTTATCCCTCTTTTGATTAACGGGCGACCACTCAAATCGATTAACCAGTTCTACAACAAACGTTCTTCGCAGTTGCAATCCCAACTAAAAGGGGAGCGCAAAACCTCACCCCGGCTTCAACGCTTAACCCGCTGTCGCAACCAAAAAGTCGATAATTACTTGCATCACACAAGTCGATTAATAGTCGAACTTCTGACGGCAAATCAAATTGGGACGCTAGTAATTGGCAAAAATGCACAGTGGAAAACTGAAATTAACCTGGGAAAACGAACTAATCAAAACTTTGTCAGCATTCCTCACGCTCGATTAATTGAGATGTTGGAATACAAGGCTCGATTGGTGGGAATTAAGGTGATTGTTCAAGAAGAATCTTACACGTCTAAGTCGAGCGTGCGTTTCGTTCTGAAGAAACCCAGAAATGGGGGGAATTCAGGCTCTAATAAGGTAATCCAATATGGATTGAGTTCGCACTTTAATCCCTTGTTAGATGACAACTTGTTCGTCTTGTGGGTGAGAACACTGTTCAAGTCCCATCCCGCTGGTGCTGCGGTGAAAGCATCACCCCTACGGTAGCGATTAGCCATCAATCCGTAAAGCGGGGTGAAAAAGCGGTAACTGGAAAACCTATTCTAGAATCCCGTTGAGCAGGAGTTTATGGGTAGCAAAAGCAAAGGTACATCCGAACCATCGTGAGAGATAACCAGCGAAACAGGTTGATACGCTGGGAGTCCCAAAAGGGCAAGGATTGGTAATAAAGGGATTCTACCTTCAATTTACCACAGGGTTGGCAATTGTTTGTTTGACCAACCAAGCACTCTGTAATAAACCCGGTGGAAAGTACCACCCTAAAAGCTCTAAACAAAGACGAACAGGAACGAAATAACCTACCGTTTGCTCTCTGGAAAAGTCGATTTTCAGAGTAGGTGCTAACCGGATGCAACGGCAAGGAGAGATTGGGTCAAAAGCGAAAGCTCCCCTGTAACGAGGGAGATATGCAGACAGACCCACGGTGTCTCGGAAGATAGAGCCTCCAGTAGCAATATAAAAGTCATGAGCACGGTAAAACCGATGTATGAATGGAACAAGACTCCTTGGCGAAAGCTGGAAAGAGTTGTGTTCAAGTTGCAGAAAAGAATCTATCAAGCCGCCAATCGTGGTGATATTAAGGCGCTTCGCAGACTCCAAAAGTTGTTGATGAAGTCCTGGGCTGCAAAATGCTTAGCGGTTCGTAGGGTTACTCAGGATAACAAAGGAAAAAAGACGGCAGGTGTGGATGGTGTCAAATCACTAACCCCAAAGCAACGCCTTGACCTAATAGGTAATATAAACCTGAGTTCAAAGGTCAGCCCAACCAGGCGAGTATGGATTCCCAAGCCTGGTACAGAAGAGAAGCGACCTTTAGGAATCCCAACAATGAAAGACCGGGCATTGCAGGCGCTTGTTAAACTGGCATTAGAACCAGAATGGGAAGCGCGATTTGAACCGAACCAATATGGGTTCAGACCTGGACGCTCGTGCCAAGATGCTATCGGGGCAATATTTAATGCGATTAGGTATAAGCAAAAATATGTGCTAGATGCGGACATCGCCAAATGCTTCGACAAAATCGACCATGAAGCACTGCTTAAAAAATTAAATACATTCCCGCTTTTGCGCCGCCAAATCAAGGCATGGCTCAGAGCGGGGGTGATGAACGGACAGCAGTTGTTTCCAACACTTGAGGGTACGCCACAGGGTGGAGTTATTTCTCCACTACTGGCTAATATAGCTCTCCACGGGATGGAACATCGAATTAAGGAATTTGCCAAAACCTTGGACATCAAAAAGTCAACAGGAAAAGGGCAAGTAAGCTGGCAACAAAAATGTAAAAGCATATCCTTAATAAGATACGCCGATGACTTCGTAATTCTCCACGAAGATTTAACCGTTGTTCAAAAGTGTAAAGAGATAATCTCTGAATGGCTAAAAGGCATGGGTTTGGAGCTAAAATTCAGTAAAACAAGGATAGCTCACACAATGAGCAGCCATGATGGACAGTCTCCAGGATTTGATTTCCTGGGATTCAAAGTCAGGCAATATCCATCTGGCAAATATACTAGCGGGAAAAATCCCCAAGGTGAACTACTGGGTTTCAGCACAATCATCACCCCAAGCCCGACAAAAGTTAAGATACACCTCAAAGAAATCGCAAGAATAATAGACATCCACAAAGCCAAATCTCAATCAGATTTAATTAAGAGGTTAAATCCTCTAATTATAGGGTGGGCTAATTATTACCGAACGGTTCCAAGTAGCAAAGTCTTCTATAAATTAGACTCACTGGTGTATCAAAAACTCAGAGCTTGGGCAAATCATCGCCATCACAAATCGAAAACATGGGTGTCAAATAAATACTGGCAAACCATAGGCAATGATCACTGGGTATTCGCAATCAGGGAAGAAGGGACTAACCCTCTCCGGTTACGTAAACATGGTCAAATAAAAATCATAGACCATGCCAAAGTTAAAGGCGAATCGTCACCATACGACGGAAACCTGGTGTATTGGAGTATAAGAATGGGAAAACACCCTGAAAGTCCCAAAAGAGTGACAACACTTCTTAAGATTCAAAAGGGTAAATGTTCTCACTGCGGATTACATTTTCGAGACGAAGATGTCATGGAAGTTGACCACAGAATTCCTAAATCGAAAGGTGGAAAGGATTCTTATGACAACTGGGACTTACTTCACAGGCATTGCCACGATATAAAGACTGCTACAGATGGCAGTCGGGGTACAAAATCTAGCTGTAAAAGTGTTAAACCTAAGCCACCTTCACGTACAGAATGGTTCTGGAAAGAGGATATGTTGGTAACGCGGTATGAGTGACAATCACCGAGTCATTGAGGAGCCGTGTGAAGAGAAATTTTCACGCACGGTTTTGGAGAGCGGCGGCTCTCGTGAGGGGGTCGCCGACTTTAATTTCTTGAATCTAGATCCAATTCCTGTGTACGGGCATACTGGCGCTTTGGATGTCGTATTTAGTGGCAGGCGAATCAAAAGAGGATTATACAGAACATCAGTCGGTCAATTAATTAACTCCGATGTTAACGGTTCTTACAACATCCTCAGAAAAGCAATCCCAAATGCCTTTGGCAATGGGATAGAGAGCTGCGTAGTTCAGCCAAGGCGGGTCAATCCGCTCGAAGTGAAAGCGAAAGGGGAGGGACTGGAAGCCTCCCATGTCATGTAATAG
>NZ_JAEQCX010000075.1:0-34269 GCF_020738035.1 Microcoleus sp. PH2017_28_MFU_U_A | reverse complement strand
CGGAAAGAAAGGTTATCCGACTTTCAAGAAAAACAGTCGCTCAGTTGAGTATAAAGTCAGCGGCTGGAAACTCTCAGAAACTCGGAAGCAAATCACATTTACCGATAAAAAGGGAATTGGCAAGCTCAAACTAAAAGGAACGTGGGATCTTAATTTCTACCAAATCGATCAAATTAAGCGAGTTCGCTTAATACGTCGCGCTGACGGCTACTACGTTCAATTTGCAATCAGCGCTGACAACAATGTAGATACAACGCCAGCAGGTAAAACAGTTGGATTGGACGTGGGACTGAAAGAGTTTTATACAGACTCCGATGGTCATGTTGAACCGAATCCCAAGTTTTACAGAAAAAGCGAGAAACAGTTGAAGTTTCGACAACGCCGTGTTTCTCGCAAAAAGAAAGGCTCTGCCAACCGCAAGAAAGCAATTAATCGATTAGGGCGAGTACACCTCAAAATAAGTCGGCAACGTGAAGAACACGCCAAGAAACTGGCGCGTTGCGTAATCCAATCTAACGATTTGGTCGCCTATGAAAATTTGAGGATAAAGAATCTAGTAAAGAATCACTGTCTCGCTAAATCAATTAACGATGCTGGTTGGTATCAATTCAGAAAGTGGTTGGAGTATTTTGGCGTAAAGTTTGGCAGGGTAACTGTCGCAGTCAATCCTGCTTATACTTCGCAAAAATGTTCAAATTGCGGTGCAATCGTAAAAAAATCCCTATCCGTAAGAACCCACGCTTGTGAATGTGGGTTTGTTATGGATAGGGATTGGAACGCAGCGATTAATATTCTGAAATTAGCCTTGAGTACGGTAGGGCATACCGGAACTTGGGTCTTAAACCCGAACGCTTTGGGAGATTCGACCTCTACTTTGACGCTCAGAAATCCTGTCTGAGCAAGTTGAGTCTATGAACAAAGAATCCCCTCGCCTTTAGGCAGGGGAGTGTCAATATACCCAAGAAACCAAGAAAATCGCGCAGGTATTGGTTAGACGATTTTCACCAATGAATGCAACTGTAGGGAAACTCCAAACTCTTATGCAGTAAATCATTCCCAATTCTTTAATCCCCAATCGAAAATCGAAAATAGTATTAATTTCCCCAAACCTGCTGTTTGTGAGCTTCCTTGCAAATACCTAAAATGCGCCGATCGTTGTCGCTGACGGCCCAAATAGGGTAATACTGTTGCAGGTTTACGGAGTAGGGAGAGCGACTGCCGTCGTAAGTGTCCACTACTGTTAAATTTAACTGAGTTCGCTCCGCAGTGCCGTAAAAACAGTAAAAAGCAGACCGAGGCAGGTAAAAAGCGCCGACTACTTTACTCTGTCGCATTTCAAATACAAAATATTCTTTTTTAATTCGATCGGGCTGGCTCGACTGGCCGTAGAGGTATATACCCTCTGCTAAACCTGTGCTAGCGGTATCTGGCGCAGCATTTGGGAGGGATTGGGAGGTGAAAAGGCCGGATTTGATGTCCGATTGCTGTGCCTCGCCTAGGGGAAATTCGATGCTGAAGTTACCGGGCGAGAGAGCAAGGGCGATCGCCTCTAAAGTGCTTGTTAATACGATCGAATAAGTCAAAACCACTTGCTTGCCCCAAAGTTTCAAATACCTGCTGCGCCGCCCTTCTTGTACCTGTTTCAAAGAGATATTACAGAAACCGGGTATTTGGCTTAATCCTGAATATTAACTTGAATTTTCGATCGCCCGCCCGGTGGGATGGGCGGGAGAGCCCGTGCAGAAAGGACGGGCTCTCCCGCCCATCCCACAACAATCATCGAGCGTGTAAGTTATTAAATTTTCATTCCTTAGTTTTGATAAATTGCGATCGCCCATCAAGTGCGATCGACATCTTAAATATAGCGCTTTTCAAATCTCTCTTCTGTACTCGTCAGCCTACCAATTACCCATTATACCATTTTTCTAAAGATCAGATAGAGATAAAGGACGACAAGACGTTGTAATTCTCTCGTTTCCCTTGTTTGCAAAAGTCTGTCATAACTTTAAAAAAATGGTATTACTATCTGTACCTCACTCAGATCGTGTCCAGTGCATGACCATCACAAAAAGGGTTCGTAGTGCGGACTTCAGTCCGCATCTAAAAAGCGGACTGAAGTCCGCACTACGAACTTTACTTATTTTGGTCAATTGGCCAGAAAGCGGACTGAAGTCCGCACTACGAACTTTACTTATTTTGGTCAATTGGCCAAAAAGCGGACTGAAGTCCGCACTACGAACTTTACTTATTTTGGTCGATCGACCGGACATGATATCAATTCAAAATTGCTTGGGATAAAAGTATCCTTCCCGGAGGCGCCTGCACAAAAAAAGAGTTGAGATTTGGAGAAAATCTCAACTCTTTTAGTGACTAACTAGCCAAATATTCTCGGACTTGAGACTGACGCCGCCGCAGGTGGGCGAGGGCTTGATGTTCTAGCTGTCGCACCCGTTCGCGGCTGAGATTGAGCCGTTCTCCGACTTTCGCCAGAGACATTTCGGTGCCGTCTTCCAAACCAAAGCGCAGAACAATCACATCTCGTTGCTGGGGGGTCAGTTCTGATATCAAGGTATTGAGGTCTTGCCGCAGCAATTCCGAAGTAATGTAGTTGTCTGGAGATGCTGTTTCGTCTTCTAAGAGTTCTTGCAGTTCCGTATCTTGGTTATCTCCTACGCGCAAGTCCAAAGAAACTGGATGTCTTGCCATCAGCAGGTATTCCCTAATTTGGGAAGGTTGCAGTTCCAGGGCGGTGGCAATTTCCGCAGGCGAGGGAGAACGGCCCAACTGCTGGGTGAGTTCCCGCTGCACTTTTTTGATTTTGTTGAGTTTTTCGGTGATGTGAATTGGCAATCGAATGGTGCGGGCGTGTTGGGCGATCGCGCGAGTGATTGCTTGGCGAATCCACCAGTAGGCATAGGTAGAAAATTTGTATCCCCGCATCGGGTCAAATTTTTCGACTCCTCGTTCCAAACCGAGGGTGCCTTCTTGAATTAAATCCAAGAATTCCATATTGCGTTTCTGGTATTTTTTGGCGATCGCAACTACTAGGCGCAAATTCGCTTCAATCATCTTTTGCTTGGCGCGCCGCCCTAACTGCAAGATCCGGTTCAGTTCGGCTTCGGTCAACTCCATTTGGGCAGCCCACTCTTCATTCGTCAGATCTCGCTGCCATTCTTTAGCAAGCGCTTGTTTTGCTTCGATTAATTTCATCATTTGCTGTACCTGCTTCCCGAAAACAATCTCTTCTTCTCGGGTTAGCAGGGGTACTCGACCGATCTCGTGCAGATAGGTACGAACCGTATCCGTTGAGGAGTATGGCCGGCTGCCCATGCGATCGGCTTTCACTGTTTTGGTTTTGGGGGTGGTAGTGGACATGGGTGAGTATTGCACTCCTTGTAACAACAGATAAAAAGTTGGTGATACCCTGTCCCACTTTTACAAGTGGGATAAAGACTGCGACAGGGGGGATGTTACCCCTCCTGTTTATCGGTGACGATCGGTAGAAGCTTGTGGTATTGGATTACTTTTATGCTTGATTTTCCAGTAATCCCCGTCGATTTTCCGTAGCTTGCTAGCTTTAACGGCTAGTTCTAGGCGAAGTGAATTTGAGTTTACTTTTCTCAATATTATTCCAAATTTTGAGGCTCGTAAAGGGTAAAAACCTCTGTCTTAAGGTCAAGATTCTACATTTTTCCTTAAGGTTTTCAATTCCCTGCTAGTTTTAAGTGCAACTCAACTTCACAATACTCATGCAAACAGACTCAAGCAAACACGCTCATGCAAACAGACTCATGCAATTCGAGGGCTTTGTTTAGCTCTCTATTCCATCATCGCTTGAATTTTTCTCGCTGCCTAGATGCTGCGATGCGAGATAACCGAACTCGATCGCCGTATTCGCTGCGACTTACCGTTTAAAATATTTCTTGACATTTTTATTTAAATATGCTAATCAACTTTTGCTGTCAGTGAGTAAAGATATATTAAGAGCGGGATGTTTGGCTATTTGAGTTAAATTTTGCCGATCGACTGAACAATATTTAACCTTATCCAATTTTTATGAAGTTAGGGATGAGGGGTGACGGGTGTGAGGGCAAAAGCCCTTGCTTCATTCAGTTGACAGTTGACAGTTGACAGTTGACAGTTGACAGTTGACCGCTTGACAGTTGGTTGTTATTAGAATTTTTGCATAAATCTTCGATCGCCGGGCCGCAGATGCAAGGCAGATAAACACGGATAAACGCAGATTATTTTCAGATTGGACAGCTTGGGAAAGCAATCTTGTCTCATCTAAAATCCCAAATCCATTTTAGCAGATTCTGCCTCAGCAAACACTTGTTCATCCGGCATTTCTTGCCAGTCAATATCCCCAATTTCTTTGTAGAATTGCTCATCGTAGGGACGAGTCTGGACAACTACCGGCATCGGTACGGCGTGCCCCAAAACTAAAGCTTGCTGTTTTGAGTCGAGTTTGGCTAAAACCGATCGCAAACTCTGGCCTCCAGAAACGCCCGTAAAGATAGCATCGATGTCTTTATCGTCGTTTAGCAAAGCTGTGATCCGCGTGCCGACTTGCGACATCACCTCGCCGTCGATACCGGAGGGACGCTGGTCTACAATCAGCAGAGTTACGAAGTATTTTCGCATTTCGCGGGCGATCGTCCCGAAAATAGTCGATCGCACGATCGCCGGATCCAGAAAGCGGTGGGCTTCCTCAATGGTAATCACTAACGGTTGCGGGCGATCGCACGGATTTTTACTCATCAAAAACTTCTCAGCTTTCCGCACGTAAGCTCCGTGAATCCGGCGAGTAATCACATTTGCTGCTAACATATATGACAGCAAATCCGAGTGCGAACCAAACTCGATTACTACATTTTTCCCACTATCCAAACACTGCAAAACTTCAGTGACATAATTTTTGGGACAGCGTTTGCGAATGTATTTCAAATCATTTAAACGCTCTAATTTCCGCTGCAAAGCCATAATCGAAGATTTATTTCCCCGCTTTTCTTCGCAAAACATTTGAATATCTTCGTTGGTCATTTCCAGCAACTTGTTAATCCAACCCTTGCCCAACTCATTTCGCAAAATGATCGCATTTTCGATACTAGCTTCCGACAAATTTAACTCCCGCTGGACTAGCGAGATATCTTCCACTTCAATTTCCTCGAAACTCAAAAACAACTCTTGAGCATCGCGGACTCCCCGGCGCTTTGTAGACTCTGGATCGAGAGTATAAATCTGTATTTTATCGGGAAACAACTGCCGCAAACCTTTAACAGTGCTAAATTGTTTTCCTTCGGAAACCGCTTCCCACCCGTACTCCGAGTGCATATCAAAAATTAGATTGACAGCAGCTTGCTTGCGAATAATGCCCGACAGCAGCAAGCGCGTCAAAAAAGATTTTCCTGTTCCAGACTTACCAAAAACTCCGTTGCTGCGTTCCACAAATCTGTCTAAGTCCAAGCACACAGCCACGTCCATGTCAATCGGTTTGCCGATCGCAAAATTGCGGCGATATGGATCATCTTCCCAGCCAAAAACCGCTCGAAAATCGGTTTCTTTGGCATCAAACACCTGGGAAAAGTGGCTGGGAATCGTTTTCACCGGCAGCAATTCCATATCGGCGCCACTTTGCGGCTCAAAAGAACCCAAATTTCCTAAAGCCAGCTTTTTATCGGGGACTCCGTTACCTGTGGGATTGAAGATGGCTTGAGATTTTTCTTTTTCCGCAGTCAGCATCAACATGGGCGCAAGCTCGATCGTACCGTAGGTGCTGCTACCTGCGAGGACTGCGAGGAGAAAATCGTCGTTGGGGTTGGGAGGATTGGATAAAATCCGACTGCTGGATGTTCCAAGAGACACATCGGTGAGCATACAGAAAAAGTGCGATCGTACCCCCCGCACTACTAAAAATTTCCCCACCCTCATATCTTCCACTGAAACGTCGGCGTGCAGTCGCACTTCTAATCCCTTGCTGAGGGAACCTTGAATAACAGAGCCTAACGGTTTGTCATTAATCATTAGTCAGTTGTCAGTTGTCAGTTGGCAGTTGTCAGTTGTTAGTTGTTAGTTGTTATTTGTTATTTGGGGAGCATCTCATTTTTGAAAAAAGCATTTTTCATTATAGTGCGAGCGTCCCCGCTCGCGAGCAGTATAATCGCGAGCAGTATAATCGCGAGCAGTATAATCGCGAGCAGTATAATCGCGAGCAGTATAATCGCGAGCAGTATAATCGCGAGCAGTATAATCGCGAGCGGGGACGCTCGCACTATATGCAAAACTGAGATGCTCCCGTTAGTTGTTAGTTGTCAGCTTCCCCGCTCGCGGGTCGTTGGGTTGTTAGTTGGCAGTTGTTAGTTGTGATTCGTCAGTTGTGATTCGTTTTTGTTTATTTGTTATTTCGTAATTATTAGCAACTAGCAACGGCCAACTGCTAACTGT
The DNA here is from genome assembly GCF_020738035.1 of Microcoleus sp. PH2017_28_MFU_U_A. Lineage (NCBI taxonomy): Bacteria > Bacillati > Cyanobacteriota > Cyanophyceae > Oscillatoriales > Microcoleaceae > Microcoleus > Microcoleus sp. PH2017_28_MFU_U_A. The sequence goes on along the minus strand of NZ_JAEQCX010000075.1, from coordinate 27,825 downwards.
CAACTGCCAACTGCCAACTGCCAACTGCCAACTGTCAACTACCATTCCGATTCTAATGGTAGTTCAAAGAAACTCGGATTCAGATCTACATCAGTCAAATCCGTTTCGCTCAAATAAGCATCAGTCAAAGATACCCCTTTTAAACTTGCGCCTTTAAGATTTGCACCTTTAAGGTTAGCACCTCTGAGATTAACTCGGAATAAATGAGCATCGCTCAAGTCTACTTCAGTTAAATCGGCTCCCTCCAAATTTACTCTCATCAAATCTGCTTTTCTGAGGTCAGCTTCGTTTAACTTCGCGCCGCTGAGGTCGGCTTTTGTCAAGTCTACACCTCTCAAGTCGGCGCCGCTCAAGTTAGCGAACAGCAAAGTAGCTCCGGTGAAATCTGTTTCCCTCAAGTCGGCATCGCTCAAATTAGCGCCGCTGAGGTCAGCCCTTGTTAAGTCTACACCCCGGAGGTCAGAAGAACTCAAGTTTACTTGATGCAAAATTGCGCCGCTTAAATCGGCTCCTCTCAAGTCTGTTCCTTCCAAGTTTGCACCTTTGAGATAAGCTTTTTTTAAACTAGCTTTACTGAGGTCTACATTTTTGAGATTGACCGAACTCAAGTTAGAACCGCTCAAATTAGCTCCGCTTAAATCTGACCCATTTAAGTCGGCTCCGGTTAAGTTCACCCCTTGCAGCGATACATTAGGAGCAATTAAATAAGCTCCGCCCAGACGGGGGTCAATGCCTTCTGAAAACAATGTTTGGTTGCTGTAAACAGCTTTTTCTAAAATGACGCCGCTGAGACTGGCTTCCCTCAAGTCCGCTGCGCTGAGGTTGGCTCCTGCTAAGTTTGCCCGATCGAGCTTTGCTCCAAATAAAATAGCTTTATATAAGTTTGTCCGCCGCAAATCGGCCCCTTTTAAATCGGCTCCGGTCAAATCTACCATAGCCAGATTTAAGCCCGGGAGCGAGGCATTGGGAGCTAGCAAAATTGCTCCCAATGCAGCGGGGTCAATATCGTCGGGAAACATTGTCCGGTTGTTGTAGACTGTCTTGTCTAAAATAACGCCAGTCATCTGAGAGCCTCGCAAATCTGCTCCACTGAGATTGGCTCTGGTTAAGTTGGCTTGCTGGAGATTGGCTCCAACTAAATTGGCCTTGATCAAACTTGCTTGTTTGAGGTTGGCTCCCGTGAGTTCTGCTCCCACGAGAGTAGCTTCTCGGAGGACAGCACCGGTCAAATCGGTTCTGGTGAGGTTGGCTAAATTCAGAAATGACTCAGCTAAATCCGCCCCGCTAAGATTGGCGCGGGTGAGATCTGCTTCGATCAGATCTGCATACCTGAGAATTGCGTCGCTCAGGTTGGTTTCTCGGAGGTCTGTTCCCCTGAGGTTCGCTCCCCGGAGTTCTGCACCGCCGAGGTTGGTGCCTTTAAGCGGTTGTCCCCTGAGGTCGAGCCGGTGCAAAAAGTCACCAACGTTCATTTCCATATCGATTCGCCCTTTCTAGTCTTGACCTTAGCTTGACATTCCGAGGGCAGAATCGGGAATAGCGGAAAAACTATAGATTTTTTGAGGTTGAAGTTTCGCACAGGCGGACGCGACTTGTTCCAGGGGCAAGCTTTCGCGATCGAGCTGGACTTGCAGGGTTTTGAGCGGATCTGCGCCGGAGGAAACCATGAATTCTAATGTTTGCAAGTCGGGTTCTGTGCTGATAGATTCAAGAATTTGCCCGATCGCCCTGACGTAAGGATGGTTTGGATCTTTGTACCAATCGGGGGCTGCGAGTCCGGCCTGGTCGAAGCCGAGGTGAACGATGAGGGAGCTTTCTCCGAACAGGGCTATTCCCACCGGCCGCGCTTCTTCTTGCAGTAGTAAATCGCGACTTGCTACCAAATGCCGCAGTTTCTCAAGGTGTTCGTACCGATTTTGAATGGCCGAATCTTCCTCTTTTCCTTCTTCCTTCTTCCTTCTTCCTTCTTCCTTCGTTTCGTACTGAATCGCTACTGTGACTAAATAAGTTTGCAGCAGCATATGACCTAGTTTTTCGGCTTTGGTTGCCAGATAGATCGAGTTGTAATCTGTGGCTTCAATGAGTAAGGGGACGCGATCGACTACTTCAATGCCGTAACCTTTCAAACCGGCAATTTTTCGCGGGTTGTTGGTAATCAACCGAATTTTTTCCACTCCCAAATCGTTAAGCATTTGTGCTCCAACGCCGTAGTTCCGCAAGTCGGCGGGAAAGCCCAAGCGTTCGTTAGCTTCTACGGTATCGTATCCGATATCTTGCAGCGAGTAAGCTTTGAGTTTATTGACCAGTCCAATCCCCCGACCTTCTTGGCGCAAGTAAACTATGATGCCGCAACCGGCATTTTCGATCATTTTCAGTGCTGCTTGCAGTTGCATCCGACAGTCGCAGCGCAGGGATCCCAAAGCATCTCCGGTCAGACATTCGGAATGCACCCGCACCATCACGGGTTTGTCTTTAAATTCTGCCGGGTCGCCCTTGACAATGGCAACGTGTTCTGAATTGTCTTGAGTGTCGCGGTAGGCGTAGATCGTAAACTCGCCGAATTCAGTCGGCAATTTGGCGACTGTTTCGCGGCGGACAAATCGATCGTGCTTGAGGCGGTAGCTAATTAAGTCAGCAATGCTGATGATTTTGAGGTTGTGGGTTTTGGCGTATTCGATCAATTCGGGCAACCTCGCCATCGAACCGTCGGGGTTTTGAATTTCGCAGATGACGCCGCTGGGATAGAGGCCGGCGAGTCTGGCGAGGTCAACGGAGGCCTCGGTGTGACCGGCGCGTTTGAGGACGCCACCGTCGATCGCCCGCAGCGGGAAAATATGACCGGGACGGCGCAAATCTTGAGGTTTGGTATCTGGGTGGATGGCTACTTGGATGGTGCGGGCGCGGTCTTCGGCGGAGATGCCGGTGCTGACGCCGTTGACTGCATCGATGCTGACGGTGAAGGCGGTTTGGTTGTTGTCGGTGTTTTTGCTGACCATGAGAGGCAGTTCTAGGCGATCGAGTCGATCGCCAGTCAATGCCAGACAAATCAAACCCCGGGCCTGTACTGCCATGAAATTGATATTGTCGGGGGTGGCGAATTGGGCGGCACAAATCACGTCGCCTTCGTTTTCGCGGTTTTCGTCATCGACTACTACCAGCATCCGACCTGCTTTCAGGTCTGCCAGGGCGCTGTCAATTGAGTCAAATTGAAAGGATTGAGTTGAGGTGTTGTTGTAGGGCACTGAGGAGTTCAAGCTATAAACAGTATTGTTATGGAAATAGAATCTATTATTGATTGTAGCCTGTTGTTTCCGGCTGGGTGATTCTCCGAGTCAGATGAGTTTAACACCATTTTCGAGCTTGCATACTAGAAATAATCCTTTTTGTCAATCAAAAATTGCCAGAGTATTTCATGAGTTCGATCGAGATTCCGAGGCTTTTAGGGAAAGAGAAGGAAAATTATGTTGACTCTAAATCGGAATTTGTTCGATATTAATGCGATCGTTATAGCGCGGTTGAGTTGTTGATTTAGCAATTGTGGCGATGACGAAAGCAGCGACAAGCGATCGGATTTGTAATCAGGAAGGGTTTTGGGGCGATCGAGAGTGCCCGGATGTAGCGCTATTGTTAAAACATGGATCAGTCTGAGGGAGGTGGCGTAATGAATATTACTTTAAGTCCAGAGCAGATGCAATTGATCGAGGCGCAATTGGCGCAGGGGTCGTTTAGTTCGCCCTCAGAGGTAATCACCAAAGCCCTCCATACTCTGGCGCAAACCCAGAAGCATTATTCGCAGTGGGAGGAGGAACTGCGTCAGTCGATTGAGCAAGCGGAGGCGGAACTATCGCGGGGTGAGGGAATTCCCTTAGAGAATGTGCGAGAACAATTGCAGGAAAAGTTTTGCAAAGCACGAGAGTGTGTCAAAAACTGTGAAACTTAGTGAAATTTCCGAATATGCGACATATTTACCAAAATTTTGAGGCAATGTTTCCCGATGAAAATAGAGCGTTTATTGACAATTTCAAATATTTGGGTTGATCGAATCATCAAGTCTGGTCTTTTTACAAATACAAAAGCTGACCCTAACATCTGATAAAATCTTATTATCAAAACAATACTTTTCTACCAGATGACCGCAATATTGTTATGTTCTGGGAAAATAGTGATACCCATCATCTACCAGAAAAATGACTAATTCTAAGCTGTCGCGCCGCAAACTGCTACTTTTAGTTACTGGGGCTTCAGCTCTAGTCGCTTCTATTCCGGTTTACGCTCAAAAAAAGAAGCGACCTCGCGGCAATCGACGGTATTACGGAGATAAAGACTACTCAGATTACGACAACCGCTCTAGTCCAACTCCTACACCAGCCCCGACCCCAGCGCAGCCAGAAAAATACAGCCCGCCTCATCCTGCGTTAATACCTGCCGTTGGGGGAGGCGTTTTTAGTTTGTTTGGTGTCGTAGGTGCGTGGCTTTGGAAGATCAACCACAAAGCCTCTCAAAAATTGGCAACTTCTTCGCCTTCTACAAATCGTGGCAAGACGATCGATCCCATAGAGCAAGAACTCAATCAGATGAAATTTGAATCGGGTATGAACCGAGTCAAATCCGTGAGACGGGTGGCATCACCTCCCGAGGCTTCTGAATGGTATGTATTTCGCAGCGGTCAACCTGAAGGGCCATATACCAAATTGCAACTATTGGAGGTTCAGAAGATTACCGATCGCACCAAAGTACGCCGCGGTGAAGCCGAGTGGCAGCGCGCTGGTGAAATTCCCGAATTAGCGCAGTTTCTGACTGAGAAATAAATAATTGACTGCATTGCCCGCATTTTCCCCAATAAAAAGCCCTCAACTTTGTGAGGGCTTTGCGATGCCAAGACGGAGATTTGAACTCCGGACACGTGGATTTTCAGTCCACTGCTCTACCAACTGAGCTATCTCGGCTTGTTTTTTTACGCTTAACTACCTTAGCAGACACATACGGAATTTAGCAAGCATTTTTTCAAAATAATTTTTAGAGCGCCCGGAACCGCCCACCTGTAAGCTAAAAACTGCAAGCTAAAATCCAAAAATCGCAATGGCACAGCAACATCGGGACAGCCGGGGCAAGAGTATGCTGATCTTAGGCATAATTTGGCTGCTGGGGGCAATTAGCGATCGCCTCTGGTTTGCCTGCGATCGATCTGTACCCGCCTGGGATCAAGCAGAATACCTCACTAGCACGCTGAATTACTTACAGGCGTTGCAGCATCCTCAGTGGTTTTCCGGCGACTGGTGGACAAGTTTCTGGCTGCTTTCGACGAAGATTCCGCCCTTGGTGTACATCTTAACGGTGCCGTTTCTGCATATTTTTGGTACTGGGGGCGATCGGGCAACCCTCGTTCATTTATTATTTAGTGCTATTCTGCTCGCCTCAGTCTACAATTTGGGCACCAAATTATTTAATCGACAAGTTGGTTTATGGGCTGCTGCTATTTGCGTTTTGTTACCGGGACTTTATCGCTTCCGCTTGCAATTTTTGCTAGATTTCCCCCTAACTGCTGCGATTACTTTTTGTTTCTATTGTCTGACAATGTGGAAGAAACAAGAAAATGCGGCAGCGGATTTTGCCGTATATATAACGGAGAGAAAAAATCAGGAAAATCGTAAAATATTTTACCTGAATCGATTATCTTTCTTCTGGTCGATCGCCTTTGGAATTTCTCTCGGTTTATCAATATTAGTCAAACACACTACCGTATTATTTCTGTTTACGCCAATTGTGTGGTTGGCTGTCGGTACTGTGAGACAAAAAGCTTGGGGAAGATTAGCTCAATTAGCTGGTGCTTTGTTGCTGTCGGTGGCGGTGTTTGGCCCTTGGGCAAAAACCAATTGGCTGTTAATTTTGACCGGGGGAAAACGGGCAACGTTCGATTCTGCGATCGCCGAAGGAGATCCGGGCCTGAATACGATCGGTGCTTGGATTTACTATATTCAGCACTTACCAGAACAGGTTTCCTGGCCTCTGTTACTGATTCCCTTAGTCGGATTTATACTCTATTATTGGCGAAATCGAGCCGATAGTCAGTCAATCTTGTACCTTGACTCCTGTCGGTGGCTGGGGGTATTTTGGATAGGAGCTTATTTAATTAATTCCCTAAATATCAACAAAGATGACCGATATGTGATACCTTATTTGCCAATATTAGCAATATTTTTAGCCTACTGTTTAACCCTGTGGCCGCAGCGTTGGGGAAAGCAAATTCGTTGGGGAACAATTGGCTTAGGAATCCTAGCGATGCTGTTCCATATCTGGCCGCTGGGCGGTGGTTTGGGAAACAACTCCGTTCAAGTTGTCAGTCCCGGCAATTCTAGCTATCCTTATTTAGGTAAACAGTGGCCGCACCAAGAAGTAATTGCCGAAATTATTGATACCGAACCTTATTTGCAATCGACTTTGGGCGTGTTGCCTTCCACACCGGAAATTAACCAGCACAATTTGAATTATTACGGTGCTTTGGCGAATTTTCAGGTTTACGGGCGACAGGTGGGAACCAATTTAAAAGAAGTGCCGCAAGATGTGCGATCGCTTTCTTGGTTTGTTACCAAAACTGGCCCGCAAGGTTCGATTCGGGAACGGATTAAAAAAGCTCAAAATGCAGCGGTGGCGGCGATTGAAACTGGTGGTAAGTTTAACTTGCAAAAAAGTTGGGTTTTGCCTGACAATACTAATTTGAATCTTTACCGCAAGCAGTTGCACCCGGTGGAAATACAGCCGTTGCCTGAAGCGCGATCGCAAGTACAATTAGAGCAGGTGACTGTTTTGGCAAAACCGGTTCCCGGTATAGCGTTGCCGGTGACTTATACTTGGTCTGGGCCTTGGCAGCAGTTGCAGTCTGGTTTAGTCTTGTTAACGTGGCAAAATCAGCAGTCGGGCGATGTTGCACCGGGACAGACTGTGAGGATTTTACACGATCGCGCGATCGGCCAGGCAACTTTGCATCCGGGAATGCTGGAAGCCGATAAATTTGCTGTGGGGTTTCGAGTAGTCGATCGCACGGCGATGCTAACTCCTGCTAATATTGCACCGGGAAGTTACAATCTGCAAGCGACTTATCTCAATCGCAAAACCGGGGAAACTTATCCAATCAATGTGCCGCAGGTAACGCTTAAAATCGACGCTGAACCCGAGGTTATTGCTTCCCAGACTCGCACGGATAACGAAAACGATAAAAAATTGAAAATCGCCGAGCAAGTCCCAGCAAATGAAGATACGCCCGAGTTAGATTTGGTAACTCAATTGCGGGCGATGGCGGTTAATTTACCCAAAGGATTGCCCGGTTTAGAACCAGTGTTCGAGCAGATTGGACGGATCAATCAGTACGATCCGATTCAAGATTATACCGTGCAAGCGGAACAAGCGTTAGCATATCGGCTGAAGCAGGAACCGAACAATCTAGAATTCGCCTATGCTTTGGCATTTTCTAGAGTATTGCAGCAAAATGTCGAAAGTGCGATCGGGGCTTTAGAAAAAGTCACCCAACTAGACTCTCAAAACCCCTATGCTTACGCTTATCTCGCCTTCGTCCAGATTTACGGCTGGCACCCAAAAGCCGCTGAAACAGCCTTAAAACCCGCACTCGCCCTTAACCCCAACCTACCGGAAATTAGAATTTTAAACGGTTTAGCCGCTTTAATGCAAGGCAATGTCATTCAAGCGTGGCAAGATTTGCAATTCTTGAAAAAATTGAAGATTTAAGCTGTTGCGGCATTTAAACTGTATGTCAATAAATAATCCAAGTCTTGTGGGATGGGCTTCTAGCCCGTCCCGAATATGCAATGTTTATTTGCGCGACAGCTTAGCAATCAAAACTAATACTCAATACCAGCTTGAGCCTTAATACCTTGTTCTCGAAATGGATGCTTAACCAAAGTCATTTCCGTCACCAAATCGGCGCGTTCAATTAATTCGGGTGGCGCGCCTCTGCCGGTGAGAATTACATGAGAGTCTTTGGGTTTTTGTTCTAAGGCTGCGAGCACTTGTTCGACTTGCAAATAACCCAGCTTTAATGCTATATTAACTTCATCTAACAGAACCAACCTAAACTCAGGATTGCAGATAAAAGTTACAGCTTTATCCCAGGCTTTTTGAGCTGTAGCAATATCTCGATCGCGATCCTGCGTATCCCAAGTAAAGCCTTCACCCATCGCATGAAATTCTAGCTGATTTTCCCAGAGTTCAAAAACAGCTTTCTCTGCCGGTTCCCAAGCTCCTTTGATAAATTGTACTATGGCGACGCGGTAGCCGTGACCGAGCGATCGCAAAACCATGCCTAAAGCAGCCGTAGTTTTGCCTTTACCGTTACCCGTATTCACAATTATCAAACCTTTATCTTCAGCAGCATTAGCAATTCGCTGCGCCTGAACTTCTTGTCGGCGCTGCATTTTTTGTTTGTGTTGTTCGGCTGTTAGGGAAGTTGTTACTTTAGTTTCCATTAGATTTTTTTAACGCAGATTGGAGACTCAGAAACCGGGTTTTTTAATACATACTTCGGTGCAACCCGCAGATTGGGAAAAAACCCGGTTTCTCGGATTCGGATTTAGCTATTATATCCACAGCGATCGCAAGTTTAGCACGAAACCGGGCAAAATGTGTTCTCCAGAAAGTTCTGCGGGACATTCGATAATTTCTTTTTCTTGTCCTTCGCGGTAGATTTCAACTCTGCGCGTTTTACGGTTGATTAACCAGCCTAATTTTACTTGGTTTTCCATGTATTCTTGCATTTTGTCTTGAGCATCTTTTAGACTGTCTGTCGGCGACATTAACTCTAAAACAAAATCTGGGGCAATCGGAGGAAATTTTTGTTTTTCTTCGGGAGTGAGTGCATCCCATCTTTCTTGTTTAATCCAAGAAACATCGGGGGAACGATTGGCACCGCTGGGGAGTTTGAAGCAAGTTGAAGAATCGAAACAAACTCCTAGTTTAGTTCGTCTGTTCCAAATTACAAAATCAGCATTGATCTCTGCATTACTGTTTCCAGTTTCTCCTCCTGTGGGTGACATAACGGTTATTTCTCCTTGGGCGTTGCGTTCAAATTTGACCTCGGGGTTTTGGCGACACAGTTGATAAAATTGGTCGTCGTTGATTTGGGCGATCGCATTAAAGTTGATAGTAACTGCTAGCATGGTATTTTAGAGGCTGCACTTGGACTATTGTAACCGCAGATAAAGGCCGAGCGATGCAGGTTGTGTAAATCGCAAACCGGAGAATGCTATTTTTGAAGCCGGAAGATTTTGCGAAATACTTGTGTTGGCATTATATCACAAAGTTATAATGACGCGTTCATCTTGTTATGAAAACTTTTTTCCAGGAAAGATTTGCAGACATACCAATAATAAAATGCAATGTTGATTTCGCTCAACAACTTAGGAACCCCTTCTAATAAACTAGCTAAGATCTTGCCTTCTAACTTCAGCGCGTCCATGCCGATCGCAAAAAACAACAATCCCAACCCAGCCAACAATATTTTGTAGGGAGTAGACTGTAGTTCTCGCCGAAAAAACCATCCGTAGGAGAACACAAATATAGCGTACAGCAAACTAACTCCTAACTTAGGAATTCCCAAGGCGCTAATATATAGATGAATCCTGTAAATTTCATTGAGCAGAAATGCGCCTGTCAACAAAGCAGAGAACAGAATAAATTGAGTTTCCGTAGGGCGCAGTTGCATAGTTTTAGCCAATCCATAGCTAAAGCTACAAACAATAACTGGCACAGCACATAAGATTTGAAAGGTTCGAGTTAATAAAGCCACATTGGGATTGGGGGAGAAAAAAGGGTGAAAGAATAAATCGCTGACTTGCAAGCCTGAAAGTTGAGTCAGGACAACCAGAAATCCCACCAGAAATAGAGATAAACAATTGAGTCGAAAAGCTGAGCGAAAAATAGTCATAAGCTAAGGACGACAAAAAACGGTTTACCGCAGAGGAATCAAAAAATACATTTCCACTATAGCTGCTGATTTGCTAAACTAAGAAGAGTCTTGTTAAACTGGGTGACACTGATGCTGTCCGTAAAAGAAGCAGAATCTATCGTTCTAAATTTGGCGCAATCCCTCGACAGTCAGCGGGATGTAGAAATTGTAGACTTGTTGGCAGCATCGGGGCGCATTTTGGCTGCACCCGTCACCGGTTCCCTCGATTTTCCTTATTGGGACAATTCGGCAATGGATGGCTATGCGGTGCGGTTTGCTGATGTGGAAAATTGCAGCGCCGAAAAACCTGCGGTACTCGAAGTAGTCGAGGAGATTCCAGCCGGATATCAGCCTCAAACTACCGTGCAATCGGGCCAAGCAGCCCGAATTTTTACGGGTGCGATGATGCCGGATGGTGCTGATACGGTGGTAATGCAGGAAGAAACGAGGCGTGAGGGCGATCGCATTTTTATCTTAGTTTCTCCTGAAAAGCCACAAGCATTTGTCAGGCACAAAGGCACTTTTTATCAAGCAGGAACAAATTTACTAACTCCGGGTACAGTTATCAACGCCCCAGAAATGGCGGTACTAGCAACTGCACAGTGCATTCAAGTTCCAGTCTATCGGCGTTTGCGGGTGGCTATTTTTTCTACGGGTGACGAATTGGTATCGCCAGACAAAACTTTGACTTACGGTAAACTGGTAGATTCAAATCAGTATGCTTTGACAGTGTTGTTGACTCAAATGGGATTTGAACCGATTCGATTGGGGATTGTTCCTGATAGTAAAGATGCGCTAAAGGAGGCAATCACTCAGGCTGTTTCGACAGCAGATGTGGTGCTTTCTACGGGTGGCGTTTCGGTAGGAGATTACGATTATATCGAGCAAATATTGGCGGAGTTGCAAGGCAAAGTTCACATTAGTTCTGTGGCGATTAAGCCGGGTAAACCTTTGACTGTCGCTGCATTTAAACGAGATGAAGAAAAATCCGATTTGCCGATTGCGAGTTCGGATTGTCTCTATTTTGGTTTGCCGGGAAATCCAGTTTCGGCTTTAGTATGCTGTTGGCGGTTTGTTGTGCCTGCTTTGCGAAAGATGTCTGGGCTGGGCGCGGATGCTTGGGGCCCGGAGTTTGTGCGGGCTCGATGTGATGTTGAATTGCGATCGCCAGGCAAGCGCGAAACTTATGTTTGGGGTAAACTACATTTAGTTGCCGGATTCTGGGAATTTGAACCTGCAAGCGGCAGCCAAAATTCAGCAAATTTAATTAACCTCGCAAATACGACTGGTTTAGCAGTTTTGCCCGCATCGGAAACCTGGATTTTGCCTGGTGAATTTGTAGAAGTTTTAAAAGTTAGTTGACAGTTGACAGTTGACAGTTGTCAGTTGACAGTTGGCAGTTGGGGAGCATCTCATTACTATAATAAATGCAAAACAGAGATGCTCCCGTCAGTAGTCAGTAGTCAGTTGGCAGTTGGCAGTTATTAGTTATTTGTTATTGTTGAGAACCTACCAATTCCCAATTCCCAATTCCCAATTCCCAATTCCCAATTCCCCCTTCCCAATTCCCAATTCCCAATTCCCAATTCCCAATTCCCAATTCCCCATTCCCAATTAACAATGAAAATTCTAATTGTTGAAGACGATCCGATGATGCAACTGGGATTAGAGCAAGTTTTAGCCGATTCCCCAGAAATAGAAATAGTAGGACAAGCAGAAGATGGATATTTAGGCGTAGCCGCCGCACTGAAGCTGAAACCAGATATTATTGTAATGGATATCGGTTTGCCGCGACTGGACGGCATAGCAGCGACGCAGCAAATTAAAGCACAACTGCCGGAAGTTAGAGTGGTAATGTTAACTTCTCATACCGCTGAAACTGAAATTATTGCTGCCCTTTCAAGCGGTGCTGATGCTTATTGTATTAAAGGTGCTTCCGTAGACAGGCTGTTAGCAGCGATTGCAGCGGCAGCAGAGGGGGCTACTTACCTCGATCCTCAAATTGCTCGGACTGTCATCGATCACCTCAAACCGCCTACACCAGCCTCTACAACTACTTTTGGCCAATTGTCACAGCGGGAATTAGAGGTGTTAAAGTTAATGGTGGAAGGTAACAGCAATCCGGAGATAGCGGCGGCACTTTATTTGAGTCCAAATACTATTAAAACTCATGTTCGCGGTATTATGAATAAGTTGGCTGTGGACGATCGCGTGCAAGCAGCCGTTGTCGCACTGAGAAGTGGGTTGGTTTGACACTCCCCGACCTTAAGGTGCGGGGATTCTTGGCTCAACGAGACCACTTAACCTAGATACCTTGCAGTGTCTAGCAAGCGAGGTGGGACTCTCCCCAAGCGACTTCGGGTATGCCCTACCCTAGTTGGATTGCTCCAAGTTCTTTTTTAATTTGAAACGATATGTCTCAAAAAAACTGTTCGTCTAGCTCCTCTGAATCTTTTACCTACTGCGAGGTGGAGTCTAGAAAAATGCAGTAGAACCGCATAGATTCAATTTTCTCTTGTTCAGTGTGCCTCTCGGCGACTGGGTTTTTTAAGTGGTTGATTACCCTATCCACTATAATTAGTGTACCACATCTGTACACAAAATGGCAAAGAAAGAATTGTACATCAGAGTATCAGAGGCCCAGATGGATATGCTTGAGGAATACGCCAAACAGAATAGTCGAACCAAGTCCGATATTGTTGGCGAACTTATCAGAACACTCTCGAAAAGTCGTCCTAGAAGGACGAGGCTTTAAACCCAATTTTTCGGTAAAGAGGGAAGAAGGGAGAGGGGGAGAGGGGGAGATGGGGAGAAAGGGAGAGCTGACAGGTGTAGGTTTTCCCCTGGCAAAACCCAGCAAATTTAGACAGTGCAAAGGTTTTGGGCTTTTGCATCTTAAAATCTCAAACTCTTATGGGATAAGGCTTTTACCAAAAAACCTACACCCGTCAGAAGGGGGAGAGAGGGAGAGGGGGAGAATTACCCAATTAGCAATTACCAATTACCAATTACCAATTACCAATTACCAATTACCAATTACCAATTAGCAATTACCAATTAGCAATTACCAATTAGCAATTACCAATTACCAATTACCAATTACCAATTACCAGTCACTAATGACTAATGACTAATGACTAATGACTAATTATTAGCAATTTGAGTAAGAGAATTTATGTCTGAGTGGATAGAAATCGGTACAATTGTAGCAGCTCAAGGTTTATACGGGGAAGTGCGAGTCTATCCCGATTCGGATTTCCCGGAAAGGTTTATTGAACCGGGGAGGCGGTGGCTTTTGCGCCCTAAGAAAAGTGAACCGGAACCGATCGAGTTTTTGGGCGGTCGCTACATTCCAGGCAAAGGGTTGTATGCTGTAGAGGTGGAGGGTGTAGAAGACCGCGATGGCGCTGAAGCGCTGCGGGGCTGTAAGTTGTTAATCGAAAAGGGCGATCGACCTTACCTCGAAGCTGGTGAGTTTTACGTCCAAGATTTGCTTGGTATGGAAGTTTTTAACCAGTTAACCGGGGAAATCCTAGGTAAGGTAAGCGATATTATCCCCGCAGGTAACGACCTTTTAGAGGTAGAAACTAATCTCACAGCGCCGGAAGTTGTCCCCCCAGGAGTAGCTAAGCCAAAACGCCCGGAAACTCCCACAGCAAATGCTGACCCCAGAAATACCCGCAAACCACGGAAAATCCGGGTTAAAGAACCTAAATCAACGAAAATTTTGATTCCTTTTGTGCAAGAGATTGTGCCAATTGTTGACTTGGAGAAAGGCAGAATTGAAATTGTGCCTCCTGCTGGTTTATTGGAAGACATCTAGGCAAGACGGCGGTTTCAACCGCCCATTTTTCTAGACAAGAAAGGAAAGGATTTTTCAAGCAAAGCCGGATTGGGTATTAGTTATTGATGACAATTCCCAATTCCGAATTACTAATGACTGATGACTAATGACCAATATTAATCATTTGCTTTATTGGCAAACCGCACTATCAGGTAACTGATGGAAAGCGCAAAAATGGCTGCTGCTAAACCAATCAAGTCGGCTGCTGTTTTTTTTTCTAGGTCAAGAATGATTATTTTTCGAGATACTGCTATCAAAGAAGTTACAATAACTAGCTCTACTTGAATTACGTGCTTTTTCAGATAAGCTGTAATATTTTCCAAGATTTCCAGGGCAATTAAAACATTTAAAAACAACCCGAATATGACAAACAACGTATCTTTTAATAAAAAACTCTCGTGGTCGTTAAACAATTCTTTTGCTAAATAAATCAGCAAATCGCAAACGCTGATTATAATTACCAAAATCATCGCCAGCGATAAAATTTTGGATATTATGACTTCTACATTTTCTGTAAAATGCAGAAATTGTTCATCACTGCCAAACTTAGAAATTTGCCTAAATAGTTTTTTCAGCATACCGATGATTTAGCGATCGTCGATCATTCTGTCATTCTTCGGTACACTTGGCAATCCCGAAACTCTGTGATTGCTTGTTTCCCTCGGAAAACCGGAGTCTGAGGAAGGTTATTTTTTCTGCCCGTTATATTTTACAGGCTTTCGGGTCAGCTCCGAAATCGATCGCACACAGTCCATTTCCCGATTCAGAAATTTTGCAAATAAAAAAACCTCAAACTCTAGCTTATCAAGAGTTTGAGGACTTTCAGACACGGTACGATCGCACAATCAACTACTTATTCTCAACAGATAAGGATTGTTGACTGCATTTTCGCCCTGTCGAACACACGACCAAGCTAAATTTTTAGCTTGGGTGGTTTAGTAGCGGCGAGAAGAGCGGTCGTTGTTGCCCCAGTTGCCGCTGTTGGAAGAACCGCGCTCTTCGCGGGGTTTTGCCTTGTTGACTTTGAGGTCGCGACCCATCCACTCAGCACCGTCAAGAGCCTCAATGGCTGCGGCTTCTTCTGCTTCAGTAGACATTTCTACGAAAGCGAAGCCCCGCATCCGACCTGTTTCGCGGTCAGCAGGCAATTGAACGCGCTTTACTGTGCCGTACTCTCCAAAAGTTTGGTTGAGGTGCTCCTGCGTTACTTCGTAGGATAAATTGCCGACATAGATTGACATTGAACATTCTCCAGAATCGAGGTTGTAGAGATTTAAATCCGGAGGAACGCCGATCGAACGAACTGTACTGCCGAAAATAAAGCCTTATAAAAATAGCATAGCACCTATAGGTGCAAACTGCAATTTTTCCGATCCGCTCGATCGACTAAAAATAAGGAATAAAGAATCAGGAATCAGGAATCAGGAACAAGGAATCAGGAAAAACCCCGAATAAAGCAGGAAAAACTAGAAAAAATAAATTTAATTTTCTTGATTCGCGAACTCTGCGGGAGAACGCAGCTTGTCGGGTGCTTCAACAGTTGACTGTTGACTGTTGACTGTTGACTGTTTGAGAGCGACCTCTACCTGGAAGTCCGAGGATTGGAGTAATGAATAGTCTGATTTTAATTTCTCCCTCAAAGACGGGCGGGCTTTCAACCAATTCTTTCTGGTAATAACTCAAAATTACTCGATAACCTTGCCCAAAAACAGGTACAAGCCCCGGACTTAAGTCGTGGAGATCCCAAAATTTGAGACCCTTCGACAAGCGAACGGCCAACGCCAAAGTTCCAACTCCCAGATTGCATCTGTGGAGTAAATCAAAAAATGGAAAATCGAAAAATAGAAAATCGACTGACAAAGGTCTTGATTGCTGTAGAGTACCCTGCTATTGTGCCTCAGCCATAGCTAAGAAACTGGGTTTATTGACAAAAAAACTAGAATTTTATTTGAGTCTGTGGCAAGAAACCAAGGTAAAGTTGGACGGCAACTCAAGAATTGACCGTGACGGTGGATTTTGCCCAATTAAACTCCCCAACTTCTGCGGCCACTTCTGCCCCAATCAGCACTAACTGCACCGCACAAGCTTTTAACTCGGGCTGTTTGGAATCTGGACAACTTGTAGCATGAGTCATGGCATTGGCTTCAGCACTTTCTGCCCACAGAGAACCCCAGTGCATCGGTACAAATAGCGTACCAGGGGCGATCGCCTTGGTGACTTTTGCTGGAAACTGAGCCTTACCGCGGCGCGATCGAACTTCTAGCAAATCACCCTCCTTAATCTGCAATTTAGCAGCATCGCGCGGGTGAATTTCCAAAAACGGATCTGGGTGCAATTTATTGATTTTCTCTGTTCTCCCAGTCCGAGTCATCGTGTGCCAATGTCCGTAAACTCTTCCTGTGGTTAACACAAACGGATAGTCGGGATCTGGTGGTTCTGCTAGTCCCCGGGAGTGATAGGCCGAAAATCTCGCCCGCCCGTCAGGAGTGTGAAAACGCCTGTCAGTATACAGCCGTTTAGCTTCAGTCGCTGGATGCACAGGCTGATTTTCGGGACATGGCCACTGTTGGGGGCCTTGAAGGCGCAAATATTCATGGCTGAGGCCTGTTACGTCGCAGGGACGATCGCGTGTCAACTGCACGTATTCTTTGTATATATCGGCGCTGCTGTCGAAAGCAAAGTGTTCGGCAAAACCCAACCGGCGGCCGACTTCTGCAAAAATCTTCCAGTCGTCGCGCGCTTCGCCGGATGGTTCATCGAAACCGGGACAAAGCGTCACGCGGCGTTCGGAATTCGTCATCACTCCGGTTTTTTCGCTCCACTGGGTTGCCGGCAGCAGGATGTGAGCGTAGGCTGAGGTTTCGGTGGGATAGTATGCTTCTTGATAAATCGTCAAGGGCGATCGCAACAAAGCAGCTTTTGTCCGTTCCAAATCCGGCATACTCACCACCGGATTGGTGGCGGCAATCCACAACAACTCAACATCGCCAGTTTCCAAACCGGTAATCATATCCCAAGCATTGCGGCCTGGATTCGGCGAAATGCTTCCCGGTGCGATTCCCCAAAACTCCTCGACTTGGGTTCTGTGTTCGTCATTTTTGACAAAGCGGTAGCCTGGAAGTAAGTGAGAAAGTCCTCCAGCTTCCCGGCCTCCCATCGCGTTTGGCTGGCCTGTGAGGGAAAACGGGCCAGATCCCGGTTTGCCGATTTGACCAGTCATCAAGTGCAAATTAATTAGCGATCGCACCTTTGCCGTACCTTCGGAGGACTGGTTAATTCCCATCGACCACAGAGACAAAACCCGTTGTGACTGTTCCCAATAGTTGGCAGCAGTTTCTAACTCGCTGACAGTAATGCCGCAGCGCGAGGCTACAAACTCCGGCGTATAGCTGCTGAGAACTTCAGCAAAAGCTGAAAAATTTGCCGTGCATTCTTGAATAAACTCAGGATCTATTGCTTGCCTCCGCAACAGCAAATATGCCATTCCATTGAGTAAATCTATGTCCGTCCCTGGTTTAATTGCCAAGTGCAAATCTGCGACTTCAGCAGTCGGAGTCCGCCTCGGATCTACCACAACTATCTTGACATCGGGATGTTTTTTGTGGTACTTTACTAATCGATTGAATACAATTGGATGGCATTCCGCTGTATTGCTGCCGATAATAAAAGCGCAATCTGTTAATTCTAAATCGTCGTAACAGCAAGGCGGCCCGTCCGAACCAAAACTTTGAACGTATCCCGAAACTGCTGAAGACATACACAAACGAGAATTCGCATCAAAATTATTAGTGCCCAGACAACCTTTCATGAGTTTCTGGGCAACATAATAATCTTCTGTAGCGAATTGACCTGAACCGTAAACGCACAAAGCATCTGGCCCACTGGTACTGCGAATTGCCTGGATGCGGTCAACAATGGCATTGAGAGCTTCGTCCCAGCTAGCGCGACGGAACGGCTGGTCGAGAGTCTCTCGCATCATCGGATAAAGTAGCCGATCGCTGCGAATGGACTCTGTTACCGTTGCTCCCTTGATACAAACCATGCCCTGAGTCGATGGGTGATTGCGATCGCCCCGCACTTTCCAAGTTTGTTTTTTGTCGGGAACAACTTCTAGACCGCAACCTACACCGCAGTAAGGACAAAGAGTTTTTATAGTTTCCATCTGGTGATTTTAGATGCTAATTTTTGAAAGCTCATGGATAATTCGTAATTCGTCATTATAGTTGGAACTGAGGACTCCTACAAATAATGTATCAATAATTACTAAATTACCCCGGAAATGCTTTACATAAGCGGAAAATACCCTGATTTCAAATTAACCGCTATCTTTAGTTAAACTCGCGATCGCACTCGGATAGGTTTGTAGTGAGGACTTTAGTCCGCCGAAAGAAGGACTAAAGTCCTCACTACAAACCTATTTTATAGTAGTCGATCGAGCCGAGGCGATCGGCTTCTCAATCGAAAATCTTCAACTATCCAATGCAAAAATGGTATAAGTCACCTATTTCGCGGTTTTAACTTCTAATAAGCCGCCGCCACCGCTGGTGGGGCTAAACGTTACTTGGAAATCAGCAGTTTTTTGAGCGCCTGCTGCGGCACCGGCAGGAGTTTGCAAAGTCGGCAGAGGAGTTTCTTTGAGGAAATCTTTAGCTGCTTTATTTGTGGGCTCGAACTGTACGATATCTCCGTTTTGTTTCACTTTGACTCGATAGGTCAAACTTTGGGTAAATGTCGGAGTTGTTTTCCAATTTTCGTCAATTCGTGCATACAACTGATTTCCGATCGCATCAAGTTCAGCTTTGTCCGAAATTCCTGAACCTGCACTGCTTGCTGCCTTGGTGGGTGAGGTTGCAGGACTGGCAATGGATGCAGGACTTGCAGCAGCACTCGGTGCAGGACTGGCAATGGATGCAGGACTTGCAGCAGCACTCGGTGCAGGACTGGCAATGGATGCAGGACTGGCAATGGATGCAGGACTGGCTGCAATTGGTGCAGGACTGGCAGCAATCGGTGCAGGGCTGGGAGGAGAACTGACAACCGCCGCCGCAGTTGGTGCTGGTGCAGTTTCTGCTAGCTTGGCTTGCTTGAGTTGGCTGGAAACAGCAGATGTATTGACAGCAGCTAAAGTTGCCATTGTTACCAACCACGAGATTGCCAGGACGGCACCTTTAATTGGCGAGGCTTCTAGGGGTTGTGCAGCGTGAGGCACAAAGGATACCGGTGGCATGGGCTTGTCAGCAGTAGCCCCAGGCTTTTTGCTAGCGGGTAATGGCAGGACGACGGGTGCCATTTCTGAGTCCGTTGTGTCCTCTTCGTGGTGGGCGTAGCGAGAGAACAGGAATTCTAAAGCAAAGTTGCGGAGTTCGTAGTATTTCGGGTCTTCCATCATCCGCGTGCGGTTGCGGGGACGGCTGAAGGGAATGTGCATATCTTCGCCGATTGATGCAGCAGGGCCGTTGGTCATCATCACGATGCGATCGGCTAAAAACAAAGCTTCATCAATATCGTGAGTAATCATGACGATCGTAATTTTGTACTCGTGCCAGATTTTCAGCAATTCTTCCTGCAATTCTTCCCTGGTAATCGGATCTAGTGCTCCGAAGGGTTCGTCCAAAATCAGCAGTTTGGGACGAGTTGCCAGGGCTCGGGCGATCGCCACCCGCTGTTTCATACCGCCCGACAACTGGCCCGGTCTTTTGTTGCAAGCTTCTGTCAGCCCCACTAATTCCAGGTTATCTTTGACGATCTTGTCGTGTTCCTCTGCGGACTTATCCCCGTAAACAGTTTCAACACCGAGGTGGATGTTTTCTGTAGCAGTCAGCCACGGTAGCAGCGAGTAGTTTTGAAACACCACCATGCGATCGGGGCCCGGTTCAGTAATCCGCGCACCTTCGAGAGCAACTTCTCCGCTTGTCGGCCCGTTAAATCCCGCAATCATGTTCAGCAAAGTTGATTTGCCGCAGCCAGAGTGACCGATCAAACAAATAAATTCGCCTTCATTAATCGTCAGGTTCACACCGTCGAGAATCACGAAAGGTTTTTCTGGTTCTTTCAGGTTTGGGTAGACTTTTGATACATCTTTAATAGTCAAAAAGCCTGATTTCTTACTCTGAATCTTCGTTGCAGGGGGCGCTTTGATAGTTTGCATATTTTCAGGATTTGGTTGGGGGTTTGCGGAATTAGACATGAGAATTTAGGATTAAGGGTTAGTAAGAGAGGTAATTAGGAAGCGGGAAATGTGGAGTCTTGTTTCCTGATTCCTTACTCTTCACTCCCTCTTCCTATTTGGTGATTATGCTGGCTGTCTGATGGAACACTGACTGCCTATTTGTTCAATTAAGATTTCTTCAATGCGAAGGTCGCGCTTGATTTTGACGTTTTCAAGGTAGTCGATCGGGTCGTCTAGATTAAAGACAGTGCCGTCAAATAGTTCGATCGTCCGGCGAGCTCTAGCGATATCCGGCAAACCCAACTCGCGCACTGCTTGACCGAACACATCGGGCCGCAAAACTCGATCGACCACTTCCACCCAGTTTTTCGGGAACGGAATCAGTCCCCAGCGGGCCATCTGCGACATCACCCACACCATTTCTAGGCGGTCTGGACAATTGGTTTTGTCAACATAGAACTGGTTGAAATTGTAGAGCATTTCGGGTTGTGCCTCCGTACCGGAGTTGTACGGGTCGATGAACCCCGGACGGATGTCTTTTGGATCCGCACCGATGTATTGTTCTTGGCAAATCAATTCTAGGATTTCTTCGCGGTTGCGGCGGTCGTCGCAGTATTCGCAGGCTTCCAAAAGCGCTTTGACGAGGGCGACGTGGGTTTTAGGATATTTCTGAGCCCAATCTTCGCTAACGCCGAGAACTTTTTCGATGTGTCCGGGCAGAATATCCAGGGAACGGGCGATGGCAAAACCGGTACCGTCGTTGACTGCTTTGGAGTTCCAGGGATCGCCGGCGCAGTAGCCCTGGATGTTGCCTGCTTTTAAATTCGATACCATCTGCGGGGGAGGAAGCATGGTCAAGGCTACATCGCGATCGGGGTCAATCCCACCGGCAGCCAGCCAGTAGCGGAACAGCAGATTGTGCATGGAAGCGGAGTGTACCATGCCCAAGGTTTGTACCTTGTCGGGGGTCTTG
The DNA here is from genome assembly GCF_020738035.1 of Microcoleus sp. PH2017_28_MFU_U_A. Classification (NCBI taxonomy): domain Bacteria; kingdom Bacillati; phylum Cyanobacteriota; class Cyanophyceae; order Oscillatoriales; family Microcoleaceae; genus Microcoleus; species Microcoleus sp. PH2017_28_MFU_U_A. The sequence goes on along the minus strand of NZ_JAEQCX010000075.1, from coordinate 6,884 downwards.
GCGATCGCAGCTTTGAAATCCTTTAATGTCCGAATACCTTGGTCGTAAAGGTGTTTCCCGAAAATAATCGAGTTACCGTTGCGGGACAGGGTTAAGGCGCTGTTGATGGGAACCGGGGCTTCGCCGTCCAATCCCAACAGCATGGCGATCGGCATTCCTGCAACCATTTGCGCCGCGTCCAGCCGTCCTTGCGCGATACCTTTGGCAATTTCTTTCCAACTAGGTTCGCGCACGAGAGTGACTTCTTCTAAGCCGTGGGCTTTGAAGAATCCTTTCTCTTTGGCTACGACTAAGGGCGCGCAGTCGGTGAGGGGAATAAAGCCGATGTCGAGGTTGACTTTTTCCAGGCCGTTGCGGGCGATCGCCACGGATGGGGCTTGTTGTTTGGCCCGGCGCTGTTTCACCCGCTTTTGCTGGTTGAGGAAGTAAACCATTTCGTTTCGCAGCGCGTAGTAACTCGGATGGTTGACCACTTCCATGCGCTTGCGGGGCCGAGGAATGTCCACTTCCAGAATTTGTCCGATTTGCGCTTCCGGGCCGTTGGTGAGCATTACAATGCGATCGCTCAGCAACAAAGCTTCATCCACGTCGTGAGTTACCATCACGCTGGTGACTTTACTTTCTTCGCAAATGTTCATCAATTGGTCTTGCAAACCACCGCGAGTTAAAGCATCGAGAGCACCGAAGGGTTCGTCTAGCAGGAGCAATTTTGGGCGGATAGCGAGGGCGCGGGCGATCGCAACTCTTTGTTTCATCCCCCCAGAAATTTCGCTGGGGCGCTTGTTGGCAGCCTGTCCGAGTCCCACCAATTTAATGTGGTATTCGATTACCAACTCGCGATCTTCTTTAGAGTTACCGCTGTAAATTTCATCTACTGCTAGAGCAATATTTTCGCGCACCGTCAGCCAAGGTAGTAGCGAGTAATTTTGAAATACCACCATTCTATCCGGGCCTGGTTCGCGGACTTCGCGCCCTTCTAAAGTAATCCCGCCCTGACTTGCTGTGTCCAGTCCGGCGATGATATTTAACAGTGTAGATTTGCCACAACCGGAGTGTCCGATTAAGGTGATAAATTCTCCCTTTTTAATTTTAAGTTCGATATTTTTGAGAGCGATGTATTGCTCGCCATTTGGCAAGTTAAATACGCGGTCTACGTGGTCTACTTCAATAAGGATTGACATGATTATTTTCTGTTAGTTTGTACTTTAGTAGATGCTAATTATTAATTTGGCAATGGGGAATTGGGAATTGGGAAGAAGGCCAAACAGGTCATTGGCCAAACAGGTCATTGGGCATTGGGCATATATAATTATTCCCGCTTCCTAATAACTAATCACCAACTACTAATCACCCATTCCCCATTCCCCATTCCCCATTCCCCATTCCCCATTCCCCATTCCCCATTCCCCATTCCCCATTCCCCATTCCCCAATCTTATTTATTGTCTTCAGGAACAACTTTGGAAGCGACGAAACCAACGAGTCTGTCTAAAATCAAACCGACGATTCCTACATAAAGCACTGCCAGAATCACGGCGCTGAGTCGAGAACTGTTATAAGCGTCCCAGATGAAGAAGCCGATGCCGACACCGCCGACTAACATTTCCGCAGCTACGATCGCCAGCCAAGACAAACCGATACCAATTCTCAACCCTGTGAAGATGTAAGGAACCGAAGACGGTAGCAAGATTTTCCAGAAGTATTTTTGGTTGGGGAGGCGCAAGACTCGGGCGACGTTTCTGTAATCTTGAGGTATTTGTTGAACGCCTACTGTGGTATTAATCAGAATCGGCCAGATTGCTGTAATCAAGATTACGAAAAGTGCAGAAACTTCGTTAGCTTTCATCCCCAAGCCTTCAAAGGGATTGAACTGTTGAAATACTGCCAGGGCGATCGGTAGCCAAGCCAGGGGCGGGATTGTTCTAAATACTTGAAATAGCGGGTCTAAAGCATCGAACATTAAAGAGTTTGTACCGATTAATATTCCTAAACCAATGCCTAGAATTGCTGCTAGAGTAAAGCCGATCGCCACCCGCTGCAAGCTAGCAGCCAGTTGCCAGAATAAACCTTTGTCAGTACCACCGTTATCGAAGAACGGATTGATAATCAAATTCCAGCTTTCTTGGACGGCTTTAATCGGGCCGGGCAAGGTGGATGTGGGGTCGTGGCAGAGGATTTGCCAAACTACCAGCAGAACTGTAATCGCAACTAGCGGGCGGATGATTTTTTTGCGGTTTTTTTGAACCATATCCAGCACGAAATTTGCTGGATTTTTGCTCTTAGAAACAGAGAGATTGGTTGCCATTTGTCTGTTTGCAGTACAGTAGTGAATAATCGATTATTTGTAGATACTTTGAATTGAGAACCCTATCGGCTGTGGTGGGTTGAGTTGCGAAACTCAACGCCACTAAATTTTATGATTTGTCAACTGTCAACTGTCAACTGTCAACTGTCAACTGTCAACTGTTCACTAATTAGGCTTTCTTGATAGCCAGACTCTTCAGATATTCTTCTGGTTTTTCCGGATCAAACTTCACGCCGTCAAAAAATGTTTCGACACCGCGAGAAGTGGTAGCCGGAATTTGGGCAGCGGGAACGCCAAGTGCTGTCGCTGCTGCTTTCCAAATATCCTCGCGGTTAACTTTATCAACCGTGGCTTTGATGTCGGTAGTTGCCGGCATATAACCCCAGCGAATATTTTCTGCGATGAACCAAGCATCGTGACTCTTGTAGGGATAGGAAGCATTGTCAGCCCAGAATTTCATTGCTACTAAACTAGCTGCTTCAACGCGGCCAGTACCATAGTCAATTTGTCCTTTCATGCGACCTGCAATATCTGCAAGTGGTACTTTCAACCACTTATCTTGAGAGATGATTTGGCACATCTCATCTTTATTTTCTGGCTTATCGCACCACTGCTGAGCTTCCAGTACGGCCATTGTAATTGCTTTAGTAGCTTTAGGGTTTTTCTCAACCCAATCTGCTCTTAAAGTTAAGGCTTTTTCTGGGTGATCTTTCCAGAGTTCTCCCGTTACTAAGGCGGTGTATCCAACTTTTTGAGTAACTAGCTGGGCATTCCAAGGTTCGCCGACGCAAAATGCTTCCATGCTGCCGGATTTCATGTTAGCTACCATTTGAGGTGGCGGTACTGGAATAACAGAAACATCTGTATTCGGATCGATGCCACCGGCTGCTAACCAATAGCGCATCCACAAATCGTGGGTGCCGCCGGGAAAGGTAACAGCAATTTTTTGATTGGCGAGGGCTGCTTTGAGTGGTTTGCTGTCTGTACCTACTTTTAAATCTAGGTATTTTTTGCTTACGGAGATGGCTTGACCGTTGGTATTTAACCGGGCAACAATGTTCATCGGCACTGGTTGATTGCCTTTGGTAATTGTGCCTAAGGTCATCTGGTAAGGCATGGGGGAGAGGATGTGGGCTCCGTCAATGCCGCCTTTTTCAGAACCGAGTTCTAGGTTGTCGCGAGTAACTGGCCAAGATGCTTGTTTGAGGATTTGTACGTCTTTCATGCCGTACTTGGCAAATAACCCTTTTTCTTGGGCGATGATTATGGGTGCGGAGTCGGTGAGGGCGATGAATCCGAGTTTGGCAGTGGTAACTTCGGGGGCGTCGGCGGGGTTGATGTTGACTGCTGGGGCTGCACTGGGTGAGGCAGCGCCCGGTGAGGCAGCGCCCGGTGAGGCAGCGCCCGGTGAGGCGCTGGTAGTGCTGGAACCGGAACTGCAACCGTGGGCGAGGAGGGTGCCTGCTGCTGTTGCTCCGGCGGTGATGATGAATTTTCTTCTAGAAAGGTTGCTCATTTGTCTTGAATTGTTGGTGTACTTTGAGATACTCGAAATGTGAGATGCCTGATGTGAGATTGGTTTACGACCTTCGCAATGACATAATTTCGATCGCACTGAGACAATATCATTCGCAATGACATAATTCTGTTCGCAATGAGATAATTCTTTGGGTCTCTCGAATCTCACATTATGATATTAGGCGTCGATCGACACTTTGCCGATCGCCCGCGCGCTGCAAGCTAAGATGAACCCTGGTTCTAAGTCGGAGGCTGCGTCAGGCTGGCTGTCGTAGACGGTTTTACCTTCTAGGAGTTGCTGCTTGCAAGTGCCGCAGGTTCCCGATCGACAACTGCTGTCCAGTTCAAGCCCAGCCCTTTCGGCAACGTCGAGAATGAACTCATCTTCGCTGCAAGCAACTGTTTTGCCCGATCGAGCGAAAATGACAGTAGATGTCTGAGGTTTCGCCATCAGAACTGTTTCGTCTCTCTCAACCGTCAGTTGCAGTTGCCGGTTCAGGGAAGCGACATCCCCGAAAGCTGGATTGGGCACGGCCCCAAACTTATCAATTAACAGTTGATGCAGCACCGGTTTCAGGTCTTCGCAAGGAATGCTTTTTTGGACGCAAGTACCCAAATGAGCATCTTTGCCAACTGTTCCTCCCATGTAGATGTCTACACCTTCGAGGGTTTTGCCGTTCTTCCGAACTTTTGTACCCATCAAGCCGATGTCGGCTACCTGGGGTTGAGCGCAGGAATTGGGGCAACCAGTCCAGTGAATTCTGACCGGTTTGGGAACAGAGAGTTCGGCTTCCAGTTCCCGAATCATTGCCACGGATCGGGCTTTGGTTTCGATGAGGGCGAAGTTGCAAAACTTCGACCCGGTGCAGGAAACTAAGGCTCGCATCAGGGGTGCGGGGTCGATCGAGAAACGTTGCAATAACGGTTCTTTTACGAGGGATTCGAGCCGCGAGTCCGGAACATTGGGAACAATCACGTTTTCTTCGACGGTGAGCCTGAGTTCGCCGCTGCCGTAAACCTCAGCGATTCTGGCCAAATCGTACAAATCCGCTGCTCGCAGCCGTCCGACGGGAACGTGCAACCCTACATAGTTGAGCCCTGATTGTTTTTGCGCGTAGATGCCGATGTGGTCGCGTTTGTCCCAGATGATTTCATCTTTGGGGGAGGCGGGGGACAAAGTGCGGCCTACTTCTTTTTCGACGGCTGCGCGGAATTGTTCGATGCCGAGTTCGTCAATCAGCCACATCAAGCGAGATTTTTGGCGGTTTGCTCTCGGGCCTCGATCGCGATATACCGTTAATATCGCTCTGCACAAATCTACAACGTCGCTGGGACTTGCCCAGACGTTGAGAGGAATTGCAGCTTCGCAGCGTTTGGCGGAGAAGAAGCCGCCGACTAAAACGTTAAAGCCGATGTTGCCGTCAGAGTAAGCGGGTACGAAGGCGATGTCGTTGATTTCGGCGTGGACTGAGTTATCGCGGCAACCTGCGATCGCAATATTAAACTTTCTCGGCAGATTGGAAAACTCTGGGTTTCCTTCGCCGCTGTTGGTAATCATGTCTTGGACTTGGTTCGCCAATTCCCAAGTATCTATCAGTTCGTCGGCATCCAAACCCGCGACTGGGGAACCCGTAATGTTACGTACATTGTCCATTCCAGACTGAATGCTGGTCATCCCCGCTTCCTTGAGGCGGCGGAAGATATCGGGCACATCTTCGATCCGAATTCCGCGCAGTTGCAGGTTTTGTCTGGTGGTAATGTCAGCGCTGCCGTCGGAGCCGTAGCGTTGCAATATGTCTCCTAACGTTCTAGTTTGATTGCTGGTAATGACGCCGTTGGGCAAACGCAGGCGCATCATAAATTTGCCCGGAGTTACTGGCCGAAAGAAGATGCCGAGCCATTTGAGGCGGTGCTCGCGGTCTGTTGCATCCATTGCTTCCCAGCCGATTTGGGCAAAGTGGTCTAGTTCGGCTTTGACCGCTAAGCCATCTTTTTCGGCTTTGAGTTTTTCAAATTTGTTTAGGCTCGCTTGGGGTTCTACTGTTTGGGTCATCGATTTACCCTCGCTGCTGGTTTATTCCCTGAGATATTGACTTGGAGCATAAAATGTGTTTCCTGCTAACCTTAATGAGCCTGTGGATTTAAAACTGTATATTTAGTTACTGGATCTAATTTCGTTTAAGCATGGTTGGTCTTTTGTATACTTGAGCTTTGCCAGGCGCTGTCTCGAATTCAGCCAAACTATATATGGTTATAGTTGTTACCGATGGCTCGATCGCTGTATTCCGATGCACCTTTGTTATGAACTAATGTAAAGCGCGCAACAGTAAATATTCGTAGCTATTTTTACAAAATCTTGAGTTTTATGAGCTTTTTGCATCACCGCAATGCGTTTTATACATTGGAAATGGGTAAAGACACCCACAGATCCCAAAAAGCTTTATAAATCTTTAGATTTTGGATGGGAGTGGAGGCAATGGGTAGCTCTGACATAATATTGTGACGGCGATCGCAGACTTCAAACGTCGCTCGTCACAAAATAAGCTCCGTGGTTATCACACAGTTAGGCTCAAAACATCACGCTCTCTGCCATGCCAGCGTCACTCTGTTACCGATACGGGCAGTTTGACTGTAGCCGATCGCTACGGTTTGATGGCCGCTGTATTGGATGACTCTCTCGACGAGCAAGACAGACATTCGATCAACCGCCTGCTGCGCTCGGTGCTCAAGGGAAAAGTCAAAATTGTCAACGAGCTCTCGGCGATAGGTTAAGAGCAAGACTTAAGTGGCAAATAGTTTGCTAAACTTATCTACAGTTGATTGCTGAGAGTCAGTTCCATGTTTGCCGTCAAGCGAGCGCTCAAATTGAATAATCAAGAAGCGACCTTGATGGCAAAACACGCAGGCTTTCGGCGCGTGGTATTTAACATGGGTTTGAGCCTGAGAGTTCAAATGTACGGTGGAGGTGAGTTTTCCGACTCAAAGGTCATCAACGAAATCAAGAAAGTTCTCACTAACTACGTCAAGAAACAACCTGAATGTGCTTGGATGAATCAGTTGTC